>DATNKA010000418.1:0-2258 GCA_035603655.1 Candidatus Acidiferrales bacterium
CGGACATTCGGTCCTTACGAACGGCGATAGCCCAGCAATTCGTTTTGGTCGTGAAGCTATGGCACCACCATCGGCGCCGAGGTTACCGCTTCAATCCAATGGCGTTCGATGGAACGTCATACGCTGCGAGTGTCATAGATATGGAGGTAAAGTACCCAATGAGTACGGTGAGATCCGTAAGACCAGCATCCCCCAATAACTTTACGGCGCGCTCATAAAGTCCTTGCGGTACGATGCGCGAGGCTATCAATGTACAGGTCATGTCATAGACAACCTGCTGCCGCGGATCGCCAAAGGATGTGTGCAGGCCTGCGATCAGTGCTTGCACTTTCTCAGGCGGCAGGCCCGCTCTTTCCCCGATCATCTCGTGCTCGTAATTCGAATAGGCCGCGTGCCATTTGGCATTGATCAAATTCACTACAATTTCGCGTTCCGCGTCCGACAGCGAAGAGTGGCTTTGTTGAAAGTACCTGCCGACAGGAACCAAAACCTGCAGCAAGTTTGGATTCTGAAGGATGATCTTGTATGGTCCCGGCGCTTCGCCACGTTCTTCGACCACATATTCATACCCCTTCTTCTGTTCGGGGGTCATTTGATCGACTGGAATTTCGGTGTATCGGCCGAAGGTACCAAACGTTATTTTGTCCGACATCTTTTTCTCCTTTCAGTTGCACTTCAAAACGTGATCGCTCTTGCGGTCGCGCGATTTACTGTGGGGACGCTGCGGGCTCATCGTCCAGTGGAACTCGTCCCGTCCGAAGCACACGCACGACTAGCATGTAAGTGCCGATCACGTAGAGCATCTCGGTGATGGCGCGGTCGGAGAAATTCTTCTTCACCGCGGCATACGTTTCATCTGTCGCTTCGACGAGATCCATCACTTCATTTGTGAAGGAAAAGGCGATCCGCTCGGCTTCGCTAAAGCAGTTCGCCTTGATGTCCCCCGCCTCAAGGGCGACGATCTGTTGATCGCTGACTCCGACGCTGTGTCCCACAACTACGTTCTGGCGCCAGGCATAGAGGCAATCGGATCGTTTCGCAACGTGAAGGACAATCATTCGTTCCAGCGCTTTGTCGAGCTCCATCGGCCGGAACAGCTGCAACATGTACTTGCCGAAGTATGGATAGAGCGTCTCCGCGTTTGCCATTGCACGGAACACGTTGATCAAAGGAAGCAATGCGAGGGCATCCTTGATTGGTTGTGAGGCAGTTTCGGGATCGACAAGATTCAGACTTGTTTTAGCTAATTGCGCTGACATAGTTTCTCCTTGTTAAGTAAGTAAGGTCTTCGAGTCAAGCGCTCCGAGTCGCCTCGCCAGTCGTAACATCCTCACTAACGAATCAAACCTACTTCCGACCAACTTTGTGCCGCCGTAGGCTGCGTGCATGTGGTCTTCTTCAACGTTGCTCGGTGCCTGAACTTCACCGATGCAGTCGGATTCGACGTCTGAAGGTGGGTTGTAGTAAGTCAATGGATCCTTCCGTCATCGATCCTCGCAAGTCAGCTTTCGCAAATAGATAAGCAGGTACCATGCCAACTGCTAAAGCGTTGAAAGAGACGCGTTATCATCAAATCCGTGGTGGCGCACAATCGCCAAATGGCGAAATCTCACCAGAAGAACGAGTTCAGATCAAGAACTGACCAGTAACGGATGGACTCACCTCTCGAGGTGCGTTGGCCTAGAAAGGCGGAGAGAGAATCTGATGGCAAGAGCCGCTCGACGAGGGCGTAATGGGTGTCCTCCCTTTTAGGAGGTTTGGCCCTGCAGCCCGTGCCTGCTAATCCCAAAGCGCCTGATTTTCGATTCGGGCATCGATATTGGCGTTGATTCCACAACTGGTGAACGAGGTTACCTGGTTCAATCTCTGGACCTACACGATCGAATCAGAAACCATTCGGAACGTGTGGCTATGCCCCTTTGGCTCGCTCACGAAGAATCCACTCGCGAACATAGGGTGGACGTTCACCAACAGCAAGCGATACCCGGTGTTGCTCACATACACCGTCGAGCAAACGTTGCTTGGCAACGCAGGTTATTTGAAGGAAACCGCACAGCGCGTTAAGGACTATTGATGTTCCAGAATCGCCCACGATATCCTAACCTCAGGGAACTACCAGGAACTGCATTGAATCCCGACGGCCGGATGCACAGATCAAAGTGGAGTTTTGCGCGCACTCTCCTGTCTCTTACCGTCTTTTACTTCTGCTCGGCGGCATGGATCTGGGCGCTCGACCCAGGGCGTCGAATCTCACAATA
>DATNKA010000419.1:0-4301 GCA_035603655.1 Candidatus Acidiferrales bacterium
CATGTAGTAATTGCTGCCGTTGAAATCTCTGGGAGCGGTTGCCGGTCCGCCATCGGATAGAAACATTATGTTGTAGGACTGCGTGCCGTTGACTCCGGCTGCCTGCCCGTTGGCTTCGCCCGCGCCTCCACCGTTGCCCGAAGTACCTCCGCCAGTATTGACGCCGGGGATGAGCTGCATCATCTCGGCGCGCCAATCCGTGCCCACGATAGGCGCGGAGCGAATCGCCGCGGTATTAAGGTCCACGCGCTGATCGGAAGTTTCCGTTTCCACCAGCGGAGTCTCGGCCGTCACAACCACGTGTTCGTTGATGGAGCCGAGTTGCAGCCTGCCATCCACCGCAATAGTTTGGATTTCCAGGGTTAAGCCCTGACGAACAAATTCCTTGAATCCGGCCTTCGAGAAGGTGATCCTATACACGCCGGTTGGGATCGAAGGCACATCATAGATACCGGCCGAATTCGTAACCGACACGATGCTCACGCCGGTTTCTACGTTGGTAATTGTGACCTTGACGCCTTCGAGCATCGCGCCCGTCGGGTCCTGAGCCGTGCCTTTGATTTCTCCGGTGTTCGCATTCTGTCCGAGAGCGAACGTGGCTGCGAAGCCTGTGAGCAACAGCGCACAAATACGCACCAAGTGGCGAACCATCCCTAGTCTCATCGCGGAGCCTCCTAGAGTTGACTCTGCTCGCCAGTGCAGCCGAAGTCGTCAGGGAGCTTCGGGCGCACGCCTGCCAGTCGATGCAGAGCCTGAAACGATGCCTATATCACCGACGAGGAATGCTATGCCGCCGCGACGCTCCGCGAATCCGCCAAAAGTTGGATAGGTGGAAAGTATTTATCTTGACAACAGGGATGTGAATTGTGGATGGGGTTTCACTCCAAGTGCACCAGGCCGCGCTGCAGGGCTGTAATCACGGCCTCGGTGCGGTCACTGACGTTCAGCTGCAGCAGAATTGCACTCACGTGGCACTTCACGGTGGCCTCGGTAATATGCAAACTGGCGGCAATATCCTTATTGCTCTTTCCGCTGGCAAGCAGAGAGAGCACTTCCTGCTCTCTCGCGCTCAATTCCGAATCCGGCATGCGCGAGGCCAGGGCGCGGGCAACCGGCGGCGGTAGGAAGCGTCCGCCTTTGTGCACGCGCTGCAGCGCCTCCACTAAAATCTGATAGGGCATGCCCTTTATCACGTAGCCCTGCGCTCCTGCTTCCAGAGCACGATGGATATCGGCATCGCCCTCGTAGGTTGTCAGGACTACAAATCGGGCTCGCGGGTTAGTTTCGCGAATGGAGCGAATGGATTCTACACCGCTCATTCCAGGCAGCCGCAAATCCATCAGGGTCACGTCCGGCTTGTGCTTCGAAAACAGTGTGACGGCTTCTTCGCCGGTTCCCGCCTGGGCCACAACCGTCATGTCGATGCGCGCATTCACAATCGAAGCCACGCCTACGCGCATGAGCGGGTGATCATCCACAACCATTACTTTTATCTTCTCGCCGTTCATCGTGTTCATATGTGCGGGACTCCGTTTTCTGCGGCAGGGGCCTTGCGTGGAACGGAGAGCGTCAACTCCGTTCCAGCTCCAGGCCAGCTATTCAAAATGAGTATTCCACCAATTCGCTTAGCGCGCTCCTGGATACCAACCAGGCCGTAGTGGCCATTCGGCTGCGAGGACGCTGCTTCCGGGTCGAAACCACACCCGTCGTCACGAACCCGCACTTTGAATTCTCTATTCTCGAAGCCGATATCTACGTGCACGGTTTTAGGCTGCCCATGACGAATCGCATTGTGCAGCGCTTCTCGCACCACCATGAGCAGTTCGTGCGCAGTGGATTGATCCAAATCGAACGGTCTTCCCGATACTCGATATTCCACGGGCACTCCAAACTCATGGCTGACTTGCTGGGCCATAGTGCCAAGTATCGGGCCAATCGCAGTGGCGGAACCATCGGCGTGCCGGAGATCCCATACGGCTTCTCTGGCCTCGTTGATGGTTGTGCGCAACTGGGTGCGCACGCAGCTCAATAAATCTTCTTTGGCGGAGCGTTCGCTGTCGTCAAGGCTGGAGTGCGCCTCCAGCAACGCGGAAACTCCCGCGCAACCCTGAATGAGCGTGTCGTGCATCTCCCGCGCCAGCCGATTTCGTTCGTTCAGTACCGCCTGAAAACGCGAGTGCACCTGACGCATTCTGAATCCGTAGCCTCCCCACACACTGGCCGCAAGCAATAACACACAACAGCCCAAGAACCAGGCAGTCCGATAGAAGTGTGGTCTTTGGACAATTTCGACAGCGGTTTCCGCGACCTGCCGCGGATCGCTCATCTCAAACGCCACCACGCGGAACTGATAACGCCCAGCTGGAAGGTTTGTGTAATAAGCCACGGGGCTTGCCGACGCATCCGTCCAATTTTTGTCAAAGCCGTCCAACATGTATCGAAACCTTACACGCTCTTGTGAGCGAAGCTGGATGACGTTGTAGTGTAGTTCGATCTTGGCATTGTCCGGGTTGAGTGAAATTCTGTGTAGATCGGGCACCCGGAGACCATCCGCCAGCACAGAGTCAATCACTACCGGCGCTGGGCCCTTTGGCGGAGTGGGGTTCAAGGAAACGCGGACCGGTCCCTTATTGCTAGCAAACCAAACCTCGCCTTGCGAGGTCACAACGCCACCTGGCTTCTCCGCTCCGTACATCTGGGTTGTTTCCAAACCGTCGGAAATGCCATATAGAGTCAAAGAAAGTGGATGCAATGGGGCTTCCGCGATGATATCCAGCTCTCGGCGACTGATTACGGAAATACCATTGGGTCCGCTGATCCAGAAATTCCCGACCCTGTCTTCAAGCAGTTCGTAGATGCTGTTGCTGGCGAGGCCCTGCGCAGTTGTAAAGTGTGTTAGTTTCCCAAATCGCCAACGGTAAAGCCCCCCCGTACGGGTCCCGAACCACAACCCGCCGTCGGAGTCTTCATGAATCGCCCAGACCTTTTCTTGTTGAAGTGCGTCAGTGGCCGCGTCTTTGGCGAAGTGACCGCCCTGCAAGTGGCTGACGCCGCGGTCAGTCCCGACCCATATGTCTCCATTGTGATCTTCCGCCAAGGTTCGAGTACTGAAATAACACAGCCCGTCACGCTCCTGATAACTGGTAAAGTGGCCATTCTGCCAGTGGCTTACTCCCTCATCGGTGGCGACCCATATGCTCCCGTCCCTGCCCTGCAGAAAGGCACGAACGAAATTGTTCACCAAGCCATCCTTGACCATATAGTGGGTCAACTTAGTACCGATCTGACGGAACACGCCCCGGCCTTCGGTTCCGATCCACAGAGCACCCTCCTGGTCGCGAAAGACATTTCGGACACGCACGCCGCTAATTCCAGGTAAGAAGACCCGGGTTGCTTCACCATCACGGAATAGAAAGAGATTGGCTGCGGCGATCCAAAGATCGCCGTTATGATCTCCGTAGACAGTTTCCGCGTCATAGTCACCGGCGTCCGGGAGGGTAACGGTTTGGACCGGCGTCTTGCTTAGCCTCAGCATTCCCGCTTGAGTTCCGACCCAGATGTTGCTCTCGACATCTTCAAACAGGTTCAATGCTGTGTTGCTGGGCAGATCTTTCGGCGCGGTCATCTGGGAAAACCCGCGTTTCCAGTATTTGTAGATTCCATGCCCAATGGTGCCGATCCAGAGGGTACCGTCGGAAGTTTCCTTAAGAAACCGGACAGTACCACTTGTTTCCCTCACCTTCCGGAAAAAATTCGCGCCCGAAACCATGGCGTAAAGACCGCCGATGGTGCCGACCCAAATGGTCCCGTCTCTGGTCTCTGTTATGGACTTAACGCGATTCTGACTGCCTAGTCCCATTAGCCGATATTCGCGGTAGGTATTTCCGTTAAGACAGAACAATTTAGAGCCACCGGCCCAAAGGCGTCCCGTGTGGTCTTCGTGGATAGCGTGGACGGCAACCGATGGCACTCCGTTGCCGTTGTCTACGCGCACAATACGGTCTGCCGAGAATTGAAAAAGGCCATCGTCGGTGCCGATCCATATTTTTCCATTTCTGTCCTGGTAAACAGATCGCACAAAGTCATTGAGCAAGCCCTCCTTTCGAGAGAAGGATCGAAACGCACCGTCCTTATAGCAGATCAATCCACCGCCTTCGGTCGCAATCCACAGAACGTCATCACTTGTGACCGTCAGGCCAAAGACGTTGTTATCGGTAAAAGCAGCAGTGTTCTCACGATCAAATAAAACGAGCCGACCGCCATCGAAACGCAGCAAGCCGCCCGTCGTTCCGATCCATAGA
>DATNKA010000420.1:0-2253 GCA_035603655.1 Candidatus Acidiferrales bacterium
AGCATGGCCGCGACGGTGGAAGAATCCACACCGCCCGACATCGCTACAGCAATTGTTTGAGGACTTGGCATGCCTCTAGCGAACCACCATTTTCTTGTAGGCTGGCGACAATTCCCGCAGCCGCGCGACTGCCTCCGGTACGAGCGCCAGGGTGAAGTCGATATCTTCGTCGCTATTTTGTTTTCCCAGACTGAAGCGGATGCTGGCGCGGGCTCGGTCGGCGCGCAGGCCCATTGCGGTAAGCACGTGCGAGGGTTCGATCGCGCCCGAGGAACAGGCGGCGCCCGTCGAAACCGCCAGGCCCTTCAGGTCGAGCGAGATGACCATCGCTTCTCCTTCGATGTGATCGAAATAAATGTTGGACGTATTTGGCACGCGTGGGGCACCTTCACCGTTGACGGCGGCTTCTTCCACTTGCGCGAGAATTCCCTGCTGCAGACGGTCACGCAAGGCGGACATCTTCTTATCGTCGCCTCGCTCGAAACCTTGCATTGCCAAATCCGCAGCCTTGCCGAGTGCTACAATCCCGGGAACATTCTCAGTTCCGGCGCGACGAGAACGTTCGTGTCGTCCCCCATAAAACAGCGGCTGAAGATGGGTTCCCCGGCGAACGTAGAGCGCGCCCACGCCCTGAGGCGCGTGCATCTTGTGACCGGAAATCGATAGCGCATCGCAACCAATGTTCTTCACATCAATCGGAACCTTGCCGGCAGCCTGCACTGCGTCCGTATGAAAATAGACGTCGGCCTCCGCAGCAATCTTGCCGATGTCTTCAACCGGCTGCAGGACTCCGGTTTCGTTGTTGGCTGTCATGATTGAGATCAGCTTCGTGTTGGGCCGCAAAGCCCGCCGCACGTCGTCGGGATCCACTAGGCTGCGGCTGTCCACCGGCAGCCAGGTTACGGCGCATCCCATTTCCTCCAGATGCCTGCAGGCATGCAGCACTGCATGGTGCTCGATGCTCGAAGTGATGACGTGATCGCCCTCGCCGGTCAATCCTGAAATCGCCAGATTGTCGCCTTCTGTCCCGCCGCTGGTAAAGACAATCTCCTGGACCCTGCAGCCTAACAACGACGCCACCGAGTTGCGCGCCCGTTCGACGGCAGCCCGGGTTTCCTGGCCGTGGTGGTGGATGGACGATGCGTTGCCAAAGTGCTCGCCGAAATACGGACGCATCGCTTCGACCACCTCCGGCAGAACCGGCATGGAGGCGTTATTGTCGAGGTAAATGCGGCGCATCATCTTCTAATATTCTACCCGCTTTCTCTTTAACTGTTCCGCCCAAATCACTGGAGACAAAAGAAATGGCGCCCAAAGGGCGCCAAACTACCAATCTATCTTGCTTGATCAGTTTCGCTTCTCTATCGCGACGTAATGACTAGGATAGTCCGGCCCCAGATACTCCGCGCGCGGACGAATCAGGCGGTTATCGTCCAGTTGTTCAATCACGTGCGCGGCCCAGCCGCTGATCCGCGAAACCGCAAAAATCGGGGTAAACAGATCCTCGTCGATGCCCAGCGTGTGGTAGGTCGAGGCGGAATAAAAATCAACATTCGCATTAAGCTTTTTGTCCGCTTTGATGAACTGCTCGATTTTTTCCGACATGTCATACCATTGCGGTTGCCCGCTGGATTGGCCCAAATCGCGCGACATGGCGCGCAGATGCGTGGCTCGCGGATCCTCGGTGTGATATACACGATGGCCAAAACCTGGCACCTTCTGCTTTTGCGCCAGCATGTTGCGAACGTATGCGATGGGATCAGCTTTTTCTCGATCAATGGTTTGCAGTATCCGAAAAACCGCTTCGTTGGCTCCTCCGTGCAGCGGCCCCTTCAGTGCGCCGATCGCCGAAGTAATCGCCGAATGCATGTCGGATAAAGTTGCCGCAGTCACCCGCGCGGCAAAGGTAGAAGCATTCAGCTCATGGTCCGCATGCAAAATAAGCGCGATATCGAGGGCCCTCTCGGCGGTGGCGGAAGGTTTGCTGCCATTCAATTGCAGCAGAAAGTTGGCAGCATGTGACATCGAGCGGTCGGCTTCGACAACCGGTCTTCCTTTGCGAAGGCGGTCATAAGCGGCAACGATCATCGCGATCTGCGAAGTCAGTCGGATCGCTTTACGAACGTTGGCCTCGTGATCATTGTTCTTATTGTCCGCATCGTAAAACGACAAGGCCGAAACCGCCGTCCGTAAAACGTCCATCGGCAATGCGGTCGGGGGAGTGTCGCGGAGGAACTGCAGGATCGCGGGGTC
>DATNKA010000421.1:0-5397 GCA_035603655.1 Candidatus Acidiferrales bacterium
CTCCAGTCTCCTACGCCGTAACCGTCGATGCAGCTGGCTTCGGAAAAGCCGAAGCCAAGGAAGTCAGCATCACCGTGGGCGGCCTGGTAGAGCTTCCAGTGACACTCGCTGTGGCGAGCGGCAAGGAAGTGGTGGAGGTCAGTTCGCAAGCAGACCTGGTTGAGACCTCGCGCACTTCGACTACCGACACGATTGGACAGCGGCGCATCGACAATCTCCCCATCAACGGCCGCAACTACATCAATTTCACGCTCACGGACTCTCAGGTGGTCCGTGACAACGCTCCCAACACTGGTGCGGCTCCCACCTCGGGACTCAATATCAGCGGCCAACGCGCACGGTCCAACCTGGTAAATGTGGACGGCGCCGATGCCACCGACAATGGCGTCAACGGAGTTCGCTCGACCGTCTCGCAGGAGGCTGTGCAGGAGTTTCAGATCATCACGAACAATTATGCCCCTGAGTATGGCCGCGCTGCCGGGGGAGTGGTAAACATCATTACCCGCTCGGGATCGAATGAGTTCCATGGCGACGTTTACGGCTACCTGCGTAATCGCAATTTCCAGGCGGTGAATCCCTTCAGCACGGTTTCCAATCCCGCTTACACGCGGGTCCAGGCCGGCACGGCTTTTGGCGGGCCCATCAAGAAAGACAAAACCTATTTTTATTTTTCCTACGAAGTTACCCGGCGCCATGAGACAGGTTTTTCCGACATCGGGGCAAACAACTTCGGACTCGTGCCTTTTGATACAACCCAAGTCGGACTACCCTTCGGAACCTTACAGCTGACTCCAGACCAGGTCGGCTTCCTGACGAACCCAACAACGCTCGCGGCGGAGGCTAATCCGCTTTTTGCGCAAGCGGTTGGTCAATACGCAGGCTTAGTCGGCGCTTCGTCTGGGATGGCGGTGAATGGAGCCTGGCCAACCGGACTGACCGGCGGCTTCCCCGGAGTCGGGGGTTTTCCGACGAGTTGCAGCGCGCCGCCATGCTTTGTGCCAGCCTCGTACCAAACGCTGGCGTCGCAGCGGGGAAATTTTCCCGTATTCGAGGGGACAAGTCTGTACTCGTTGCGCATCGACCACAATGTCAGCAGCAGCAATCGGCTTACGTTGCGCGCTAACGTGAGTCCCAGCACGGTCACGGGGATCGAGGTGAGCGGCCAGGACCAGCCTTTCGGGCAGAACGCTTATTCCCGCACGTCCGAGCAGACTTATCGCGATGTTGCCGGCGTCGTTCAGGACACCTGGACGATCGGCAACAATAAAGTGAATGAGTTGCGCTTCCAATATGCGCGTCGCGGTTTGTCGTACTTTTACAACACGGCGATACCGGGAGGCTCTGATCCGGCGGTCAACATCCCCGGATTTGCCTATTTTGGGCGCGAGCCTTACTCCTACATTCAGCGCATTGAGCAGCGCTACCAAATCACCGATAACTTTTCATTGACCGCGGGACGTCATAACACCAAGTTCGGAGTGGACTTCAATTACATTCCGACGACTGCGACCTTTACCGTGAATTACGGAGGGGTGTACGATTTCGGAACTTTCAGCTCCGCCAGCCTGGGCTTCGTCTCGCCAATCGCCGGCGATCCTTTCCCCAACCTGTCGCCGGTTCAGGCATACGGTGCTGGCCTGCCGGGTGATTTCATTCAGGGATTCGGCAATCCTCATGACTCATTTCCTAACAAGCCACTGGGAGTTTTCTGGCAGGATTCCTGGCGCATTCGTCCGAATCTCACTTTGAACTACGGAGTGCGCTACGACGTCGAGTTCCCGCCGCAATTCAGATCGCCTACGCCGCTGGCGTTGGCTGGATATAAGTATCTGGGATTGCAAAAAGGAATCCAGACGGACACCAACAATATTCAGCCTCGCATCGGCCTAGCCTGGGATCCCAAAGGCGATGGCAAGACCGTAGTCCGCGCCTCGTACGGACTCTTCTATGACCACCCTCTGCTCGGCCTTTATTTCCTGGGCGATGCGTCCGACGGCTCGACCAGCGGGCAGTTGGCGTTTGCGGGCACGGGAACCTGTAGCAATTCCTCGGGTCTCGGCAATTTCGGAAATCTCAACGCAATCCCGATTTTTCAGGGATTACCAATTAATTCGACCACCGGACCGTGTGCCGTCTCGAATAACGGCGGTGTCGTCTCTGCGTTGGGATATGAGCCAAACCAGCAACAATTCAACGCATTCCAGCCCAACTCGATTTTCCTGAACCAGAACTACCTTAATCCTTCCACTTTCCTGCCACTCGCCTTCCAGCCTTTCGGCTATCCGCAATCAAAGAACTTCGTCTACGCGTATTCGCAGCAGGCGAATTTCAGCATCGAGAAGGATCTAGGAGGCGGCTTCGCCCTTAATCTGGCTTACAACTTCAACGGTGGACGTCACCTCAACCGCCCGATTAACGCCAACACAATTCGCGGTGACTTGATGGTGAACAACCTGCTGGTTGCCCAGGCCGCGGCCAACGCCGCCGGAATCACTCCTTCAAACCCGAATTATCCGACTAGTCCCTTTACGGTAGGAACATCCACAGCATTCGCTCCCTGTGGTGTTCTTCCGACCGGACAAGCCTATGTGCCAGCCGCTTTAATGAATTTCTTCCGGCCGAGCGGGTTGAATGCCTCTATTGCCGACGCCCTCATCGCGGGTGGCGCTGGCGCCTGCGTGACTCTGGGGCAAACCATTCTGCAGGGTCTTGCGAGCCAGGGTTTCAATGCCAACTGCAACCCCGCGACTCTCGCCAGCTGCATCCCTTTCGGCGACATGGATGCCAATTTTTCAAACGGCAGCTCCGTCTATCACGGCCTAAGCGCAAATCTGCGCAAACGTTTCAACCGGCACTACGAATTCCTCGCCTCCTACACCTGGTCGCACGCCATTGATGATTCGACCGATCTCGAGTCCACTCTCACTCCCCAGGACAGCTATTTCCCGAGTGCAGACCGCTCCACGTCTCTGTTCGACCAGCGTCACCGCTTTGTGTTCAGTGGCGTTTATCAGTCGGGCAAACTCGGCGGTACTGGATTTGCCAGCAAATTATTCAGCAATTGGACCCTCGCTCCCTTGATCGAGTTTGGCTCGGGACGTCCCTTCAACATCATTACGAGCGGGGACGACAATCTCCAGTTGTCCTCTCTCACCGGCCGTCCCAACACTTTCGTCAACCCGGCGTGCACGGCGCTCGGAAATCCGGGGGTTAGTTCCAAATACTCTCCCACCGGGGTTTTCCAGGAACCCTGCATCGCGGACTTCAACGGAAGCCTTCAGTCTCTCGACGGCAATCTCGGCCGCAACGCCGGGGTTACGCCGTGGACCGTATTTAACGATATGCGAGTCGCGAAACGCATCTACTTTACCGAGCGCTTCAACATGGAATTGATCGCCGACATGTTCAACATCGCCAACCGGTATAACGCAGCTGCGGTCAGTCCGCTATTTACCAATGCCGGCCAGGCGACGGCCGCTTATGATCCGCGTCAATTCCAGTTCGCAATGAAACTGTATTGGTAAGTTCTGTCGCTCGAGCCTGGATTCCATGATCTCAAGGGATCCAGACTCGCGGGCCCTTATTGGTTGAGCCTGAAAAGTCGCATCTCCAAGCCAGTGTTACACTTTCCCTTCCACCATCCTTGGCGTTTGCCCGGAGTTCGTTCCCCAATGTCGCAACCTTATACGCCCACGCCGCGGACCCGGCTCGTCCGCGAAGCGGATCGTGCTGTTTATGATCGTGAAGCCGTGTATCGCATTCTGGACGAAGGTTTTCTGTGCCACCTCGGCTTTGTCGTCGACGGTCAGCCTTTTGTGATTCCTACGTCCTACGGGCGCAAGGACGACAGCCTTTATATTCACGGCTCCGCTGCCAGCCGCATGTTGCGGCAGATGAAAGAAAGCGTGCCGGTTTGCGTGACCGTCACCTTGCTCGACGGTTTCGTGCTCGCTCGCTCTATCTTCAATCACTCCATGAATTACCGATCGGTCGTGATCCTCGGTAAGGCGACGCCCGTCGGCGATCCAGCGGAGAAGATCGAGGCGTTGCGGCTTCTTTCCGAGCACATCATTCCCGGGAGGTGGGCCGACTCGCGCCAGCCTAACGAGCGCGAACTCAAGGCGACGTCTGTTCTGCGAGTGCCGATTGAGGAATTTTCGGCCAAGGTGCGGAAGGGACCGGTGGTGGACGATGAAGAGGATTATTCTTTTCCGACGTGGGCGGGAGTTGTGCCGCTAAAAGTTGTTTCGGAGCCACCGATTGACGATTCGCGACTTCTGCCAGGACAGACCGCGCCGGATTACGCACGGAACTATTCACGCAAACGGTAGGCGCACAGACGAGGGAAATGTCTTCGGTGGATGATTAAGAGGCACCACCGGAAACACTAAGGATCTAAAAGGCGATATCAGCTGATGCAGTTCCGCTCTATCTCCTTGCTCGCGGAGGGGGAGACGAGCAAGAGCTTCTCAGCCTGGGTGCAAATCCCGGCTAGGCATCAAGCTCAACAAGCAAATAGCCATCTCGCCGGCTCTTCCAAATTGGTCTGCTTAGGATTGCATCCCCGCAAATGTTGAAGTGGACAGCATCTGATGTCCCTTTACCTTAGGCGGTAAAGAATCACCCCTTTACTGTAAATGTTTTAAGTAAAGATGAAAAATTCCAGCACAATCAGCAGCAAGGGCCAGATTACCGTTTCGCAAGAGATACGTAGACGCCTCGGGCTGGAAACCGGCGACCGCGTCGAGTTTGTGATGGAGCAAGATCGCACCGTGATCCGGCCAGTCCGCTCGGAAGTCAATCCCTTCGAAAAGTTCACAGGACTTTCCCAAGCTCCGTGTGATTTAAGAATTTAAGAGACACATCTTCTAGGGGATAAGCAGCAGTTTGCCCGCAATCTTTCGCGCTTCCATGTCGCGGTGCGATTGTGCCGCGTCCGCCAGCGGATAGGTCTTGGCAATCCGCAGTTTGAGCTTGCCTTCTGCGATCATGCCAAAAAGCGCTCGAGTGCGCGCCAGGAGTTCATCGCGAGTAGCGGTGAAGTGGGCCAGCGTGGTGCGTGCCATGTAGAGAGAGCCTTTCTCCGATAGCTTTGCCGGATCCACCGGCAACACCGGCCCGCTCGACATGCCGTAAAGCACGAGCATGCCGCGCAGGCGCATGACATTCAGGTTTTTCTCAAAAGTCGCTTTGCCCACTCCGTCGTACACCACTTCGACGCCTTTGCCGTCCGTCAGACGTTTCACCTCGGCTTCAAAATCGTGCTTGGTGAAGACGATTACTTCATCCGCCCCTGCCTCGCGCGCCAGCCCGGCCTTCTCCTCGCTCGAAGCCGTGCCAATCACCCGCGCCCCGACTGCGCGCGCCATCTGGACCAGCAACAGCCCGACTCCGCCC
>DATNKA010000422.1:0-6326 GCA_035603655.1 Candidatus Acidiferrales bacterium
TTTGGGCTTGGTGTATTTAGAAAACCAAGCCCGGGTTTGACACGGCCCCACGGTCTCAAGTTTGGGACCAACATTCGGACGCGGGGCGATGACGAACGGCTGGATCGACATCAAGAACACCGACATGATGTTGATCATGGGCGGAAACCCTGCCGAAAATCATCCTTGCGGATTCAAGTGGGCGATGGAGGCCAAGCGTAACCGCAACGCCAAGCTGATTTCCGTTGACCCGAGATTCACGCGCACGTCCGCGACCGCCGACCTCTTCGTACAAATTCGCGCCGGCTCCGACATTGCGTTTCTCGGCGGACTGATCCGCTACGCCATCGAGAACAACCGAATCGCCAAGGAATATCTCGTCAATTACACCAATGCGGCATTCATCGTTAAGGAAGGTTTCAAACTTCCGGAAGATGGCCTGTACTCCGGATTTAACTCTGCTGCGGGCTCGTATGATAAGACCACCTGGAATTATCAAGAGGGTGGAGACTTCAGCGGCAAAACGGACGCTGCCCTGACCTCTGCACACGCAGCCCTGGCGACCGGACCTGCGGCCGCTGCTGGCCACGCGAATCCGGCACAAGCCGCGCAATCCGTGCCACCAACCCCGCCGCCCGCGTTGCCGCCAAATGTCGCCTACGACTTGACGCTGCAACATCCGCGCTGCGTCTTCCAATTGATGAAGCAACAATATTCGCGCTACACGCCGGAGACGGTGGAACGGATTACAGGTATCCCCAAGGACCAATACCTCAAGGCGGTGGATCTATTTACCTCAGTCCGCAAAGATGGCGACATGAAAAAAGTCGCGACCATCATTTATGCGGTGGGGTGGACGCAGCACAGCTTCGGAACGCAAATCATCCGTACCGCCGCCATGATTCAACTTCTGCTGGGCAACGTCGGAAGAGCGGGCGGGGGAGTGAACGCGCTCCGCGGCCATTCGAATATTCAGGGCGCGACGGACATGGCCGGGCTGTATGACTCGCTACCCGGATATCTGAAAGCGCCGGTTCCCGACGACAAGGATCTGGCCACGTATCTGAAGCGCACCACGCCGGGACCGTCCAAACCCGCCGCTTGGAATTCGATGAACTACTACGCCAACACGCCGAAATTCATGGTGTCGTTGCTCAAGTCGCTGTATGGCGACGCGGCAACCAAGGAGAACGGGTTTGCGTTTGATTACTTGCCCAAGCCCGACCAGGATTGCTCTTGGACCCATATCTGGGACGACATGTACAACGGCAAGATCAAGGGCATGATGGCCTTTGGAATGAACGGCGTGATGATCGGACCCGACACCAACAAAAATATCAATGCGCTCAAGAAGGCCGACTGGCTGGTGGTAGGAGAAATTTATCAGGATGAAACCAGCGAGTTCTGGCGAGCGCCGGGAACTACCACGGAAGAACAGAGGAACATCAAAACCACGGTGTACCGTTTGCCCTGTGCGGGTTTTGCTGAAAAAGATGGCAGCATGACAAACTCGGCGCGCTGGGTTACGTGGAAATATGCGGCGGTTCCGCCTCCGGGACAGGCGCGGCTTGACCAGGACATTGTCGCGCAGATTTTCCTGCGGGTTCGTGATCTCTACAAGAAAGATGGGGGAAAATTCCCCGACCCGATTCTAAATCTGAATTGGGCGTACGCCGACTCGCAGCATCCTCCGCTCTCGCAAGTGGCCATGGAACTCAACGGTAAAGCTCTCGCCGATCTGAAAGACCCGGCGACGGGAGAGGTCATCAAAGCCGGACAGCAGTTGCCCGGATTCGCGTGGTTGAAGGACGACGGCACCACGATGTGCGGCAATTGGATCTATTCCGGCATGTGGACCGAGGCCGGATCGCAGATCCAACGGCGAGGCACGGAGGATCCGTCGGGAATGGGCGTGTATCCCAATTGGGCGTGGTCGTGGCCGGCTAACCGGCGCGTGCTTTACAACCGTGCTTCCTGCGACGCATCTGGAAGGCCGTGGGATTCAGATCGCAAACAGATCTGGTGGAACGAAGCGGCGGGCAAGTGGGTGGGCAACGATGTGCCCGACTTCAAACCCGACTCCGCTCCGAAAGATCATATGGGGCCATTCATCATGAATCCAGAAGGCGTCGGACGATTATTCGCTCCGATCGGTGTGCTGGCGGACGGGCCGTTCCCCGAGCACTATGAACCGATCGAAAGCCCGATCAAGAATCCGCTGCACCCCGATCAGTCGAATAATCCGCTGGTGAAGAAATTCAAGACGCCGTACGACAAGTTTGGATCGCCGGAGGAATACAGCATCGTCTGCACCACCTACCGGCTGACCGAGCAGTATCACTACTGGACGAAAAATAATCCGATGAACGTCCAGTTGATCCCGGAACCGTTCGTGGAGATTCCAGTGGAGTTGGCGGACGAGAAGGGAATTCGGGGAACGGACAAGATCAAGGTCATCAGTGCGCGGGGAACCTACATCGCGAAAGCGTTTGTGACGCGCCGGTTGAAACCGATGATGATTGACGGCAAAAAGGTCTATCAGATCGGGTTGCCGATTCACCAGGGCTTCCGCGGTATAGACGAGGACGAGGGACGAAATGCTCGGACGCCGGCGAATTTGCTGACCCCCGCGGTCACCGACCCGAATGCCCACACCCCTGAATCCAAGGGCTTTCTGGTGAAGGTCGAGAAGGCATAGGAGGGACGATGAGCCAGGCCTCAACAGAAATCGTCCGGATTTCGGGCCACGCCGGGGTCGTCCCCGGCGCCGGCTTGAACCGGGAACTTCAGATCTGCAAACTGGTGGACACCACGACTTGCATCGGCTGCAAAGCGTGCGAAGTAGCCTGCCTGGAATGGAACGGTTACACCTTCAGCGAAACCACTTTTGATAAC
The DNA here is from genome assembly GCA_035603655.1 of Candidatus Acidiferrales bacterium. GTDB lineage: Bacteria > Acidobacteriota > Terriglobia > Terriglobales > Acidobacteriaceae > Sulfotelmatobacter. The sequence goes on from DATNKA010000422.1 coordinate 2,875, forward strand.
ACCTACCAGACGATGCCGGAGACGGCATGGAATTACTGGAATCTGATCAAGTTCAATGAACACGAGCGCGCCGATGGCAGCATGATGCTGCTGATGCGCAAAGACCAATGCATGCACTGCGCTGATCCGGGCTGCCTGGTGGCCTGCCCTGCGGACGGGGCCATCGTCCAGTACGCCAATGGTATTGTCGATTTCCAGGAAGCGAACTGCATCGGTTGCGGCTATTGCATGACGGGCTGCCCGTTCAACATCCCGAAATTCAGTCCGACCTCGCGCAAAGTTTTCAAGTGCACGCTGTGCAACGACCGCGTATCGCAGGGGCTTGAACCGGCTTGCATCAAGGCATGCCCCACGGGCTGCCTTCATTTTGGAACGAAGTTAGAAATGACGGACCTGGCGGAGACTCGTGCGGAGCAACTTCGCGAAAATTCCGGATACCGCGATGCGGGAGTGTACGATCCTCCCGGCGTGGGCGGAACGCACGTGATCTACGTCTTGCACGATGCGCAGAATCCGGAGTTGTACGGCGGGCTGCCGAGGGATCCGCAAATCCCCCTATCGGTGCGGCTCTGGAAGGGCCCGCTAAAGTGGCTGGGGAATATAGCGATGGTCGGCGGCATCGTCGGCATGGTATTGCATTACATGCGGTTCGGACCGAAAAAAGAGGAACCGATTCCGCCCGCTGATGGGAAGCGCGTATGACAACTGACGCCGTTTCACGCCCAACTGCCTCCCGCCAAAGCGAGGGAACCATCGTTCGCTACACCCTTGCCGAGCGTGCGAATCATTGGATCGGCGCGCTCTCTTACATCTACCTGTTGATGACCGGTCTCGCATTCTGGTCGCCCTATCTGTACTGGCTGGCCGCGGTTGTGGGCGGCGGTCCGGCGGCGAGATTCTGGCATCCATGGTTGGGGCTAATTTTTGCGGCATCGCTGGTCTGGTCGTTTACCCAGTGGCACCGCGACATGCAAATTGACCCCGCCGATCGCGCCTGGGCGAAAGCGATCCCGGATTACATCCAAAACGAGGACGATAAGCTTCCTCCCGTTGGGCGGTTCAATTACGGACAGAAACTTTTTTTCTGGGGCATTTTCTACGGCGTGATTCTGTTGCTGCTTTCTGGCGTCTTCTTGTGGTACACGGAAGCCCTCCCGTGGAGCCTCCGATTCGTGCGCTACACCGCGATCCTGGTCCACGCGAGCGTGGCGCTGATCACGATTGGATTGTTCCTGATTCACGTTTACATGAGCGCGGTCCTGGAAGAGGGCAGCTTTGGGTCCATGATTCACGGTTACGTCACGCGCGCCTGGGCCTGGACGTTCCATCGTACGTGGTATTACGAGGTCACCGGCAAATCCCAACCCAAACAACAATGATGCATGCGAAGTGGGATCGCCGCATCCGTCGCGCCAACGAGCTAACTCTGTCTTACACCTTCGCCGCGGAAGGACTGCGCTTCTACGCGCGTCTCGCGACATTTCAAAAAAGCTTTTATGGGGAAATCCAGAAAACTCTGGCGGATTCGCCGAAGACTTCCTCGGATCGCCCTCTGCGAGACGAATTGGATCTTTTCCTTCTCCTGCCAAACTTCCCGGGATTTCTGTCGGTGATCCAGCAGATTGCGCCGGTGCCGCTGGCACAGGCCGCGGCCGGGTTGGCACAGAAGGGTCCGGCGGGATGGCAGCAGGCGATTGAAGACTTCTGGCAGGGGGATTGCGAAACGGTCGCGGCCATGGACGACATGGAGCCAGCCCGGGGCGGCGATTTGCGCGATGCGATTCCATCCAATCGGCTGCTCGCGTGGATGTTTCTTCAACCCTACGCCGAATATCTTGCCGACTACCGCGAAGGCGCGATTGTGGATGGAACCCCGTTGACGTGTCCGCTCTGCGGCAGTAAGCCCGTCGTCGGCGTATTGCGGAGCGAAGGCGATGGTGCAAAAAAATCGCTGATTTGCATGCTCTGCGCCCATGAATGGAGCTTTCGAAGAATCTACTGTCCGGCATGCGGAGAAGAAAGAGAACCGCAGATGGCATATTATTCGACGCCGGAGATCGCGCACGTGCGCGTGGATGTCTGCGACACCTGCCATACCTATCTGAAGAGTATCGATTTGACCAAGACGGGATTGGCGGTAGCGGTTGTGGACGAGCTGGCGACAATACCGCTGGACTTATGGGCTCGCGAGCACGGGTACGGGAAGCTGCAAATCAACTTGTTAGGGACCTGATTAATCAGCTGCGCCGCGATCCGACAACTTCGTGCTGGGGACCATCAGCCGCGGACTCGCCCGACCGGCGATTTCTATCCGCAAACGTTTTTGGATTTTCCATTGGTAAGTGTCAGAGCAAACACATGGTTGACCGATTGAATCCGCAGCCATCGTGACTACGCCGCTTGATCAGCAAATTCTCAGGCGGCCGGTCTTCGTCCGTTCGTCCAGGGCGGTAACCTGCCGGTTAGCTCGTCATTCGGGAGTAATTGAATCACGCCTACTACAGTCAGAAAGCCTCAGGTTCCACGTGTCAACTAAAAGGCACTGGCGGGGACACACGCCCTTACCGATGACACCTGAACCCTCACTTGCCGCTTCGCACCGACCTTGCACGCGCAGACACTTTGTCGGCCCTCTTCTTGGGCGGCTTGATTCGGAGTGCATCTATGGGCTCCCCAGGTGTAGAAGCTGCCATCAACCACGCCTCAAACCCAAATTCAAGGCCGCTTGCCGGTTTGATCTCGCCTAGCACTTGAGCGGCTTCTAACCCCGCGGCTCCATGTAGGAACGCCCAAAGCGCGACGGACGCCTGCGCAGCTCGGTCCGCCCCGGCAATTCGTTGCACCTGCCCGACCGTGAACGCCCAGAGGCTTTGGTGGTGGGAGGTCGCATCGTGCTCTGGCGCGTGGAGGCTCATCATCACCTCGTAGAGGTGACGGTTGTCCCGTGCGAACTTAATGTAAGCCGATGACATCTCGCGGATTGCGGTAACCGGTTCGCAGCCATCGGCTGCCTGCCTCAGCGCCCTTTCCAGTTGCCGGGCAGCTTCGTTTGCCAGGGCAGCTTCGAGTGCCCGGCGATCTGAAAAGTAACGGTAGATCGCATTGGGTGCGAGGTCGAGGGAAGCAGCGATGTTCCGTAGCGATAAGTCGCGGATACCCCCGTGGGCCAGTTCCTTGAGCGCAGCCGAAAGGATGGTTTGACGGTCTGTTTTCGACGGATACGGCATACGGAACACTGTACACCTTGACACCTGTAAGCGGGAAAATGTACAGTGAACATATTGAAGATGAACAGTGATCATCTTAGGAGAAATGCAATGGCGAACAACACAGATGTCGTGGTCACCGGGGTCTCCACTGGAATTGGTTGGGGAACCACCAAGGTGCTGGTTTCAAAGGGATTTCGCGTGTTCGGTTCTGTGCGCAAGCAGGCTGACGCCGATCGTTTGCAC
>DATNKA010000423.1:0-7438 GCA_035603655.1 Candidatus Acidiferrales bacterium
GGAGCCAACGACCACGCGCATGAGGAGCAACCCTACGCCGGGCCAACCGCCAGCAAATGTGGAATACAGCCGTCGCAATTATGCACCTTTCAGTACATAACTAGACTCCTCCGTTTCGGGGCCGAGTCGAAACCCCAAAAAGAGCTTTGATCGTCACTCTTTCGAGTTCTGAATTTTCTCAGGCCGGCAGGCAAGGGGGTGGCAACTACAGCTCGATGATTCCTCTCTTCAGGCCAATCATTGCGGCGTGCGTTCGATCGTTGGCGCCTAGTTTAGAAAGAATGTTCTTAACTCGACTCTTAACGGTTTCCTCCGTGATTGAGAGCTGATCAGCAATCTGCTTGTTTGCATTTCCAGCGGCAATCATCTTCAGGACAAGGATCTCTGCGGGCGTCAGTGCGTCATCCGTCGCATGCTCGGCGACTTGGAACGATGCTTCCGGCGAGAGGGTCTTCTTTCCCGCATGGACTGCTCGGATTGTCTCGAGTAGTTCCTTGTGCAATGTATTCTTGAGCAGGTATGCCTGCGCACCGGCCTTGAGAGCACGCAGAATTTGCGTATCGCCTACGTAGGTCGTCAGCACAATCACTTTTGCGTCGGGAAATTCGTTGTGAATCGCAATGAGCGCGTCGATGCCGTTCATCTCCGGCATCTGCAAGTCCATGAGCGTAACGTCGGGATGGTGAGCCCGGAATTGCTGAATGGCATCGCGACCGTTGGATGCTTCACCTATCAAAATCATGTCGGTCTGAATGCCGATGAGACCGGCGATCCCCTGGCGCACGATTGGATGGTCGTCAACCGCCAGAATTCGAATTTGCGAACTGCCGACGTCCACGAGTTCCTGCTTCATGCCCTTGCCTTGCGCGAAAACCACGAACTTCTCTGTGCTGTCTCGTAGGCGGTGCTGGAAGGAACGCTGAGTTCCACTTCGGTACCTGCATCGACTTCGCTCCACACTGCTAGCTTACCTCCAATAAGGGTGGCGCGTTCCCGCATCCCGGGCAAGCCATAGTGTCCCTCACTACCTTGGCTAGAGAGAATCGCTGGATCCACGCCTTTTCCATTGTCCCTTACCCGTAGCCGAAATTGCTCAGTGTCGTAACGGATTTCAGCCTCAATCTGGCGTGCCCGAGAGTGTCGGAACGCATTTCGAAGCGCTTCAGCAGCAATTTTGTAAACCTCATCCCGGAGAATGGGATGTAGATTGCGCGCCTCGCCCTCAACCGCGACATGGAACGCAGGTCGATTAGTTGAATCCGTTGTGAGTTCCTCTCCCAACGTGCTGATGGCCAGCGCCAGATCGTTGCCTTGCACTGTGGAATCGCGCAATCCCTGCACTGCATCGCGGCCTTCAGTAATCGCGTCGGCCGTCTGCTCGATGGCGCTTCCTAGCTTCTCTTTCGCCTCTATCGGGCGCTCTGGCAGCAACTGGAACACGGTTTGGAAGCGGAGCAGCAAACCGTGGAAACTCTGCAGCAGTGAGTCATGAAGCTCTCGCGCAATCCGTGTGCGCTCGCTGACTCGCGCCTCCAACGTCATCTCGAACTCATGATGCAAATGCCGGACACGCCACTGGTAGGCCGCCAACAGGAGCGCCATAAATACGACAATGCAGAGGGCGCGAAACCAGTTCGTCTGGTAGTACGCGGGTATGATGGAAAAATCCAGCTTGGCAGCGCCCTCACTCCAAACGCCATCACTATTGCTTGCGACAACGCGAAATGAATACTTCCTGGGAGGCAAATCCGTATAAAAGGCCTGCCGGCGCGTACCGGCGTCGTGCCAATCACGGTCATAGCCGTCGAGCCGATAACGAAACTTAACCTTCTGAGGAATCGCAAAAGTGGGTGAGGTGTAATCAATTTGCAAGTCCCTCGGATTTGGCGGGATCTTGAGATTGGGCGTTGCTTTGAATTCCTTCCGGTCAACGACGAGCGATTCGATGTATGCCTGGGCCGGCGGCGCTTTCTGCGAGAGCCGGGAGGCGTCCACCATCTCTACCACAAATCCCGTCGCAAACCACCCGCGCCCATCCGAAGAGTAGGCCGCAGCATCGAAGGACGGCCCGCCTGTCGGCCGTGCTCCATCCAAGACATCGTAAACACGCGTCTGAACGATCGCTTCGGGGTTGGCCCGCCAACGTTCCAGCTCGGAATCTGGGAACTGCACGACGCCACAGCCAGTGTGCAGCCACCAGCGATTCCCTTTGTCCTCGATGAATGAAATTACAGAGTTACAAGGCAGGCCGTTCTTCGTCGTCATTCGGTGCACTTTGCCCTGTCGCCATTCGACAAGTCCGTTTTCGGACCCGGCAAGAATGGAACCATCCGCCATGGACATAATTTGTCGATTAGACGGATCGCCTCCTGGGTTCAGCGGAAACTTCGTATCAAAAACGCCGTTACGGAAGAGTCCGATATCTCCTTTCTTAGTCGCTATCCAAATTCCTCCATGTGGGTCCGAAGCGAGGCTGTGTCCAGGGGGAATCTGCGACGCAGGGAACTCTTCACGCACCTGGAAATCGCGGATGCGCACCAGCTTTCGTGGATTGCCTAGACATTCTGCCCAAATATTCCCATCATTGTCCTCAGTTATTCCAACCACCATTCCAAGCGGCTGATGATTTGGTTCGGGGAGGCGACGGAATCGCCCACTCTTGAACAGATATAATCCATCATCCACTCCTACCCACAGGTTGCCGGCGCGGTCTTCAAGCATGGCGGTGACTTGATGACCCGGAAGACCACTGCCTGTGCGAATGGAGGTGACTTTCCCATTCTTGATCTGATCAAGTGAGCCGGCGTTTGCAACCCAGATGGTGCCATCTTTAGTGGCCAGGACACCTGTGGCGGCATCTGTCCCCAAGCCTTCCCGAGCCGAAAAAATGGAAACGCTCGGATCGCGGAAACTGTCGATTCCATTTGTAGTTACACTCCATACGATCCCTTCTCTATCTTCAAAAAGAGCAAGTACGGTATCGCTGGACAACCCATCCGTCCCCTGATAATGGTCCACAACGTTGCCATGGATACGAAAGATTCCTTTGCCGGCGGTGCCTACCCAGAGATTGCCGTCGCGGTCGGGGATCATGACGCTGACGACGACCTTGCTCCCATCGAAGGTGGGCGTCACAAATGGTTTAACAATGCCTCCGATCAAACGACCAAGCCCAAGCCCACGTCCTTCCGCTAGTATGCCGACCCAGAGATATCCCTCGCGGTCACGTGCCAAACCGCTTATCCCGATTTGTCCTGCATTGGAGTTCAGCGCTTCGATCGGGTACGTCTCCGAGACGCCATCATGCCAGTGGACAAGCGCCGTTTGCCCTCCTAGCCAAAACCCTCCTTTTCCATCAGCCAGCAGAGAATCGACTGGGGAAGTCGGGACCCCATCGGACTTTCCGAAACACTTGATCGCTCCGTCGGTAATACGGCAAAGGGGCGCATCTGAGCCGGCGACGCTTCCTCGCACGACCCACAAGGAGCCGTCAGGGTCCTCGCTGATCTGTTGAAACTGCTGAAGTCCATCCAAGTTGAAGCGAGAGGTGACGACGCCACCCTTCAGGTGAACGATTTCACGCTCGCGCACTGCCCATAGCCCACCAGCATGATCTCCGTAAACGTTCACAATAGCCTTGATTGTTTTACCGTCCGGGGCCCAAGTCCAAGGAAGAAACCGAATACCGTCAAACCTGTACATGCCTTGGGAGTCAGATGAAAACCAAAGGTAGCCATCCGAGGTTTGCGCAATCGCTTCGATACCAGACGGCGCGGAGCCGTCTTGTATTCGCCAGGATGTATGCACGTACTGGGTGAGACGTTTACTGGGATCGAGAGCGTGAACCGAGCCTATACCGAACGACAGATAGAAGAGAAAGAGACACAAGACCGCTAGGGTTTTGCCGGGCCAATTAAAACGGCAACGAACTATCTTCCGCATGTGCCCGCCGAAAAACACCACGTATTATGGCACCTGGTCCAATGAGACTCAAACGTGCTGTCTCAATTAGCCCGCATGGCAAGGAACGAGTAATTGGGTTGGAACGTGACTTGCTTGAGTGTGCACACGAGGATGATCACCTTGAGTGACCAGGAGGAGAATCAGCTTCTTACATCAGCCCTCGTGCGACATCGTTTACTTTCTTTCAAACTACGGTCACCCGGCTCGTTGCCAAACATTTTTTTCTTTGCCTGTGTTAGCTGCTAGCAATCGTATTTAGCCTCCCTCCGCATTAGTTGTGCCGCCCCCATTCCCTCAGGACTGTTGGAAAGCGAACTGTTTTTTGGATGGGTTGACGATCCACAGCGTCTCCATTTGCTGCGCGAGATCCGATGAGAATGGCGGGAGCGACGCGACTCGAGCCCGCGGCCCCCTGCGTGACAGGCAGGCGTGGTAACTAGGTAAACTACACGCCGATAAAGCAAAGCTTATATAGCAATGCGCACAAAAAACGCCCCGAAAGGGAAATAACTAGAGTTTCCGGCCCTTCTTCGAAGGGCCACCCGGCTGCCACACCTTCTTTTCGGAGTTTCCCTTCAAAATGCCGGCCGCAACCGGCATGACGAACTCTCCTTCCACGAGAGTATGGTGCTCGGTGACCCGGCCGCCGTCGGCGAGGTAGAGTCCTCTTCCCACTTGCCGCACTAGCCCGCGGTCTTTCGCTTGGCGGCGGATATTACCGGGCAATGCCGATACGATCCAGTTCGCGCGGCCGGAATAACACATCGTAAAAGCAAAACGTCACATTGTCACTGACGTCAAGCCCTTCTGGGCTGCGCTCTACCAATCCGTATCCTTAATGTAGGCAAGGAATTGGGAAGATCGAAGAACGTTGATCTTCGGGGATTTTCACTGAACGCAACGAATTAATAATGAGGTGTAAATGATTGATTAGAAGTATGTTTAGCGACCATGGAAGGAGTTGGCCCGCCCCCGACGCCAGGCCTTTTCAGGGCTAGGTTTATGCTTGTGTTTTAAACAACTTGAGGGACGTCAGGTAGCCGCCTAAGTACCTTGAGAAGTCGTGAGCGACACGAGAATCGTGGGAGGAAATCGTGGGTTCAAGCCGCGATATCGAACCTAACCTACAGCGCGATTGTGTCGCTTAGGAACAGCTCCAGCCTGCGGCCGGGCTTACGCGCGCCGCTTGCTCTGGACCCCAGGTCCCGGGCGCATACTCGTAAACCGGCGTGTTGCTCTTCAGCACGGGTTCTACGATGCGCCACGCCTGTTCAACGTAATCCTCGCGTGCAAACAACGTGCTTTCTCCGGCCATTGCTGCTCCTAGCACACGTTCGTAGGCATCCATTTCGTCCGCAACTGGAGAGTGGCTGGCCACCATTTCGCCCGTCTGAAGCGCAAATCCTTCTGAGCTTGGAAGTAGGTTCATCATCCCCATCGCGATCGTAATCTCCGGACTCAATCGCAGCCGCAGATGATTTTCGACGAGCAGACTGTCGGGAACGAGGGTTGGAGGCTTGCGGAACTTACCGACAATTTCGGTATAAGTCGTGGGCAAACACTTGCCGGCACGAATATAGAACGGCACGCCCTTCCAGCGCCACGAATTAATCTCCAGCTTTAGGGCGGCGAAGGTTTCGGTCTGCGAGTCCTTGGCTACTCCATTTTCGTCGCGGTAGCCACGGAACTGACCCCGCACCAGATCCTTTTCTTCTATGGGGGGAATGGCTTTCAGCACTTTCACTTTCTCGTCGCGAATCGACTCGCTGTCGGATTGAACGGGGGGCTCCATAGACAGATTCGACAGCACCTGAAATAAATGGTTCTGAACCACGTCGCGGATGGTCCCGGTCTGATCGTAGAAGCCTCCGCGTCCTTGTACTCCGAAGTCCTCGGCCATCGTGATCTCGACACTCTCGATGTAGTTGCGGTTCCAGAAGGCTTCCACAAAAGTATTGGCGAAACGGAATGCGAGCACGTTGTTCACTGCGCGTTTTCCGAGGTAGTGATCGATGCGGAATATGTCGGCTTCCTCGAAAACACCAAGCAAAACCTTATTCAACTCCTGCGCAGAGGCAAGATCCTGCCCGAAGGGCTTCTCCACAATAACGCGGCCACCTCGGGCGCAATTGGATTCAGCAAGATGCTGCACCACCATTTCAAACAAAACTGGCGGTATCGCCAGGTAATGCGCTGGACGTTGTGCATCCTGGAGTTCTTTGCGGAGCGCGGTGAACGTCGAGGGATCCTGATAGTCGCCGTCCACATAGCGCAATAGGCGGGTCAATTTCTCAAAAGCAGCGGGATCGAGTCCACCGTGCTTCTCGAGACTGTCCTTCGCGCGAGCGCAAAGTTGATCGACAGTCCATCCAGCCTTGGCGACACCGATGACGGGAACATCCAGATGTCCTCGCTTCACCATTGCCTGCAGTGACGGGAAAATCTTCTTGTACGCAAGATCGCCTGTGGCGCCGAAGAAAACGAGTGCATCTGAGTGGAAATTGGCCATGAATGTCACCCCTTCAATCAGCTTCAGAGTAGAGCAGCAAATACGATTGGCGAATCGAAGTCCGCATAGCAGAGGAAATCGATGGAGCCGTTCATGCCGGCCAGCGCAATGGACCGCATGCTACCTTGGAGACGCTGCCGCACCTTGACAGTCTAATGAAGTGAAACTGTCGCAGATCAAATCGCGTGCGAGGTGGTTGCCGGCGGCCGTTTGCCTCCTGGCTGCCAGAGCCGAACACCACCTGTATACGCGTTCTCGTTCGTTCCTCGAAATGTATGCGGCGGAAATGTAGTAAGCCGTCTGGCGTTTCCCCCGCCCAGTACCACGTAGTCTGGCTGCAACGCGTTCTTCAGTTTTGCAACCACATCGAACACACTCTTGGTCCATTTCTTCTGTCCCCGCCGCTTAAGCGCGGATTCGCCGATGTAGGCCTCGAACGTCTTCCCGTGCTTATATGGCAGGTGCGCCAGCTCCATGGGCTCGAGTTCTCCGTCCACAATCAGAGCTGATCCCAACCCGGTGCCCAGGCCGAGAAATAGCATACGTCCGCCGCGATAACTGCCGAGTGCCTGCATGGCAGCGTCATTGATGATTTGAGTGGGGCGGCCAAATGCCTTCTGAAAATCAAACCCAACCCAACCAGGGCCAAGATTCACAGGATTGTGAAGTGGCTTCCCATGCACGACCGGGCCGGGGTAGCCGAGGGATACAACATCGTACCGACCGCCATCTATTGCGACGCGAACAGCCTGAATCATTTTCTTCGGCGTCATGGCAGGACCGGAGTCGACTTTTATCGGTTGGCGGCGACCGATCGGATAGATCTTTATATGAGTGCCACCGACGTCAATCACTAATATGTTCCGTGCCATCTCAGGTAGCAACCTCCGAGACTTCTTCATTTTGACGTTTGCGCTCATATCCCTCATTACTTGTCGCTACCGCACTCCCAGATTAAACTGTTCG
>DATNKA010000424.1:0-3358 GCA_035603655.1 Candidatus Acidiferrales bacterium
ATTTGGATACGAGGTCGAGTTGAGGGGGAATGATGAACTTGCAGATCTGGCCAGAGCTTTCAATTACGCCGCCCAGCAACTCCACAAGCTCTACGACGTCATTAAGCGCAGCGAGGCTTATCTGGCAGAAAGCAATGCCAGGCTTGAAGAAGCCCAGCGCATCACCCACGTTGGGTACTGGGAACGTGATCTCGTGACCAATCGCATCACTTGGTCAGACGAAACCTATCGCATCTTCGGACTCCAGCCGCAGGAACATCCGATGGACTTAGCAGCACTACGGCAAAAGATTCATCCCGAAGATTGGGAGCTTGTGTCTGGAGCCCTCACCGAGGCGCTGGGTGAGGATGCTCGCTACAACATGGAATATCGCGTATTGCGGCCCACTGGGGAACTTCGTATCGTGCACAGTACGGGCGATGTGAAGAGAGATGCCTCGGGCCGGCCCTACCAGATGTTCGGTACGGTCCAGGACATCACTGAGCGCATGCGCGCCGATCAAAAATTCCGTGGGCTTCTCGAGTCCGCTCCGGATGCAATGATCGTCATGGACCGGCACGGGCAGATTGTGCTGGTGAACGCTCAGGTGGAGAAGCTGTTTGGATACCAGCGCGAAGAGCTCCTGGGGCGGGAGATTGAGATTCTCGTGCCGGAACGGTTTCGGGGTCCTCACCCGCTACACCGTGCAGAGTACTGTGCTCAACCGCGGGTTCGTCCGATGGGTCAGAATCTGGAGCTGTACGCGAGGCGGAAGGACGGTACAGAGTTTCCGGTGGAGATCAGTCTCAGCCCTCTGCAGACGGAAGAGGGCACGTTGGTGTGCGGTGCAGTGCGGGACACCACGGAGCGCAAGCGTGCCGAGCAAGAACGTGAAAGGCTGCGTCAACTCGAGGACGATCTGGCACACATCAATCGCGTGAGCATGTTGGGCGAAATGGCCGCTTCTCTGGCGCACGAGATCAAACAGCCAATCGCAGCCGCCATCACCAGCGCCAACAGCTGCATCGAATGGCTTGCACACGAACCGCCCAACCTTGATCGGGCCCGTGCGGCAGCGAACAAGGTCGATAAATACGGGAACCGAGCCGCTGAGATCATCGATCGGATACGGTCGCTCTACAAGAAGTCTCCTTCGCAACGTAAATTGGTCGACCTGAACCAGATCATCCACGAAATGCTCACTTTGCTGAAAGGTGAGGCCGATCGATGCTCGGTTGCCATGCGCACCGAACTCGCGGCCGAATTGCCCAAAGTCAGGGCCGAGCGGGTGCAATTGCAGCAGGTGTTCATGAACCTCATGCTCAACGCCATCGAAGCCATGCAGGACGAGGGCGGAGAGCTTACGGTGAAGTCGCAGCTCGAAGACTCTCAACTGCTGTTGTCCGTCAGTGACACAGGGGTGGGACTGCCGGCGGAAAAAATGGAGCAGATTTTTTCTGCTTTCTTTACCACCAAGTCGCAAGGCAGCGGGATGGGGTTGGCCATCAGCCGCTCCATTGTGGAGTCGCATGGTGGCCGGTTGTGGGCGACCGCCAACCACGGTCGAGGCGCAACCTTTCATTTCACCTTGCCGGCCGAGGTGACGAAGCCAAGACCTCCGGTTACGTAGTGTTTGCATCGTCCTCGATCCGATCCGCACGATCCGATATGGTCCGAGTAACTGATGAGAGTTCACGTTCTGGAAATAAGATCGGCCATTCCTTGACAGCTCACTGCTGGCGGGTGCGGACTTTAGTCAAGGTAAATCCGTCAAAGGAGGAACGTTGAGGTGCTCCCAACTCGCGCTGCTGTGGCTTCGCGTTCCTTCACTTTCGCATGCGTCACTGCAATCGTACTGGGGACCGGGAGTGCCTGTCTCGCACAGGTCAGTGGAGGGACTATTTCAGGGAGTGTGCGCGATAGTTCAGAACGCGGGATTGCAGGAGCGCACGTCTCTATCAGGAACGCCGAGACGGCGATCCTCCGGTCTGTAACCACCGACAACGACGGGATCTACACGGCTCCGAACTTGGTGGCTGGTACATATCAGGTCAGTGCGTCCAAGGAAGGATTTGCAACGCTTGTGAGATCGGGTGTTCTTGCAACGGTAGGCTCCGAGGAGGTAATCGATTTCAAGCTAAAACCAGGCGAGGTTAGGACGAAAATCGAAGTTTCAGACACACCGCCCGCCATCCAATTGGCCAGTTCGACCTTGGAGGCAACCGAGAACTCAACCACAGTTCGCGAATTGCCTCTGAACGGGCGCGACTGGACGACTCTCGCACAGCTGCAAGGGGGAGTCACTGGCGTGTATCAATACCCGCTCGCTCTGAGTAATCAACGGGCAAACCGCGGTCTCGGGGCGCAGTTAAGCATCGGCGGAATGCGCCCCCAAGGGAACAACTACCGACTCGATGGAATCAGCATAAACGACTATTCCAACGGAGGGCCCGGCAGCGTTCTCGGTGTCTTGCTCGGCGTGGAGGCGATTCAGGAATTTTCTGTCGTAACCAACAGCGCGCCGGCTAGCTATGGCAGGACGTCAGGAGGAGTGATCAATTCCATTACGCGCTCGGGCACAAATGAGCTACACGGCTCTGCTTATGAGTTTCTGCGCAACAGCGCGCTCGACGCCCGCAACTTCTTCGACAGAACTTCGTCTCCGCCCCCATTCCGGCGCAATCAGTTCGGAGCCGATGCTGGAGGGCCGATGGTCAAGAGCAAGCTGTTTGTTTTTGGCGATTACGAAGGCATTCGCCAGCTGCTTTCAACAACAACGGTGGACATTGTGCCTTCTGCCGCAGCCCGCACCGGAAATCTAACCACAGGTACTGTTCGCGTGGATCCAAGCGTGGAGCCGTACCTGGCGCTCTATCCCCTTCCGAACGGTCCGGTCGAGGGCGATACCGGCAATTTCACGCTGGCCACCCCGCAGAACACCAACGAGGACTTCTTCACCGCACGCTCGGACTTCACAATCGGGAACAGTGATAGCCTGTTCGGAACCTACATGTTAGACGATGGAAAATCGGAAGGACCGGATTCCTTCAATAACAACATCATCGGCACTCTATCCCGACGTCAAGCCGCAGTTCTCGAGGAAACACACTTATTCGGTGCCCAAATGGCCAACACGGCACGATTGGGTTTCAGCCGTGTAGTCTCGCAAGCGGCAAAGAGTTTAAAGGCGACGAACCCTGTGGCGGCAAACACGGCGCTCGGCTTTTTGCCTGGCCAACCCGTGGGACTTATAACGAACTCACAGCTCTCATCGTTTCCAGGGGGCTTTGGCGCCGTCGGCGAGTTCGATTTTCATTACAACTCGTATCAGTTCTACGATGATGCGTTCGCGACGTTAGCAACTCACTCCCTGAAGTTT
>DATNKA010000425.1:0-5589 GCA_035603655.1 Candidatus Acidiferrales bacterium
GATCATGCCAAGGAGTCGGATGTGATCATCATCGGCGCCGGAGCAGCTGGACTGTCGGCGGCTGCGGCCCTGGGCAAGGCCGGGGTTCCGGTTACGTTACTTGAGGCGCGCGACCGAATCGGGGGTCGCATGTTTACGCTGCTCGACCCCAAGTTACAGGCCCCTATCGAACTCGGTGCAGAATTCATTCATGGTCGACCTCATGAAATATGGAATCTGCTCAAGAGTCATCACGTTCCAATCACGGAAATGGACGGAGACAATTGGTGTGTGGAAAAAGACCGGCTCCGTCCTTGCGACTTCTTTTCAGATGTGGACAAGATTCTGAAGAAAATGAAATTCGATGTCGATAAAAACAAAAACAAGGACGACGGGACGTTCCTCGATTTTCTCGAACGCTATAGCTCCAGGCTTGATCGTACTCCGCAACTTCAGCGAGCGAAGGAGTGGGCGACCAGCTACGTGAGCGGGTTTAACGCAGCCGATCCGGGATTGGTAAGTGTGAACTGGCTGGCCAAGGGAATGCATGCCGAGGAACGGATCGAAGGGGATCGCGCTTTCCGCGCTGACCATGGATACGCAGATCTGATCGAAATATTTCAACAATCGCTGAATGATGGTGCGGTTACTGTCCGGAAAAGCACCACCGTCGAAAGCGTTCAGTGGGGGCCGGGCCGGGTTGAGATAACCACCAGTTCGGCGAACGGAGGAGCGAAGCTTTCTGCTCCGCACGCGCTTATCACTGTTCCACTCGGAGTTCTGCAGGCCCGCCCGGATGATAAGGGCGCGATTCAGTTCAATCCGAAGCTACCCGGCAAGAAGAAAGATGCGATTCACAATATCCTGATGGGCAAAGTCATTCGGATTACCCTGCGATTCCGTGAGCGTTTTTGGGAAGAGCTTCCAATCATGCGCGAAAAGAATTCCCAGACGATGGGCGGGATGAGCTTTCTGTTTTCCCAGGACGGCTGGTTCCCCACCTGGTGGACTACGTCGCCGCGAAAGCTTCCGTTGCTTATCGGGTGGGCGCCGTTTCACTGTGCTACGCGGCTTTCGGGCAGAAGCGAGTCGTTCGTCGTCGAACAGGGCATTGAAACCCTACATCGTCTGCTGGGCCTGAGTAAGCAGAAACTTCATACTCTGCTCGAATACGCGTACTTCCATGACTGGCAGGCCGATCCGTTTTCGCGAGGAGCCTACAGCTACGGAAAGGTGGGCCAGGCTCTGGCGCACCAAGCCCTGGCGGAGCCGATCGAGAATACACTGTTCTTTGCGGGCGAAGCTACGGACACTGAAGGCCAGAACGGCACCGTCCATGGCGCAATTGCAAGCGGCAGGAGGGCAGCGACTGAGATAGCCGCTGTTATTAAGGTCCGGGTCAAATGACGAGTGTCAGGTGCCGAGAGAGGATCGGTTCTGCAACAAAGCGTGGGTTTCCTACGCAGCTTTGCGCGCTCGCGTAGGGGTTTCTTTCTGCTCTGCGTGGATCTGGACCTGCTCGTGCTTGATGTCCAGACGAAGATGGTTATAGGCACTCATGTACTGGTTGGCCACCCAAACCAGAGCGAAGAGGGCGATCAGGTATCCTCGCCAATCGTTGTAGAGCAGTTTGAAGCGGGTGATGATCAGGAATACCGCTGCGACGTAATGGCTGAAGCAGTATTCACATGTGAATAGATAGAAAAACTTGCGCCGAGAGAAGGTTGCGGCGTTTTTCGATTGTTCCTGGCAAAAGTCGCGCGGCTCCCGGAAGATTTCTTCGTGGGTGATGGTCCACGCGATGCACGCGATGGGTATCGACAAAATCAGCAGCCATGCGAACTGGAGCCCAACCGACACGGTTGAGCTTGGATGCAAAACGGGGAACTAGGGTCGCTTAAGAAAAGCGATTAAACCGTCGGGACGTGCCATAACTGAGGCCCTGCAGCCAGGCAAGAGCCCAGCGACGGCTGTCCGCGGCGCATACCTAGGCGGCAGCTGACTGTATATGCAGGCAACTTTGCAGTGCTCGCAGGGCGTACAGGGCGTCATCCAAGGCTTGATCCTCTTCGACGGTATCGTTGCCCGCCGAAAAGAGTTCCCGCGCCCGGGCCACTATGGCTTGCTCGGCATCCGCAATTCGGGAAGGCATCTTTTCGCGATCGGTCTCAAACAGCGCCGCGACATACAGTTCACGCCAGATTTCTGAGTTACTCTGCGAAGTGGTTAGGTGAATCATAAATACCTCAAATGCAGGGCCGGAGACTCGGCACGGACTAAGGCGATTGTGAACATATCTTGGGTAACGAATTCGGTCCATACGGCAAATGCTGTAGATCCGTTCATCCCTCAATCTTGTAAGTAGAGGCCGAGCGGAAAATTTGCCAACGCACTCGCCAGATAGACCGCCGGGTCAATATCGCCCTTCGGATTCAGGACCTCGCCGGTGTAAACGTTTCGATATGCTTTTGAGCAGTCGCAAGTGGGGAGCAAAACCTGCGTATCCTTCCAGACCTCAGCTCCCATGGGTGGAGCCTCAATTTCGCCGAGCAGGCCGGCCACAAGCCGTGGAACTACAACGAGTACACTCCGGTCCTCAAACTTCCGGATAAAGGCTATTGCGTGATTCGCCTTTGCGCCCTGAACGGTTAAGGGCCTATACTCCCCCACTTCAAAAACATCTGGATGTTCCTTGCGTAAACATAGAGCCTTCGAAATCACGTACAACTTGACTCGGCCATCCTCGGGATCTTCCAATAAGTTCGGGGCTGCCGGTTTATCAGGCTCACCGCCTATCAGTGTGCGGATGCTCTCAAATATCTGCTGGCGGCGGGTATAGTCGACGGGCCGCCGGTTATCGGGATCGACTAGACTGAAATCGAACAAATCATTGCCTTGGTAAATGTCGGGAACCCCAGGACACGTCAGCTTGAGTAGTGCTTGTGAGAGACTATTCCACACCCCTAAGCGCGCTATGCGCCGCTGGAAGGGCAAGAAGTCATCAAGGAACTCAGCGCTGTTTCCGCGACTCAGAACACCTTTTACGAACGACGAAACTCCGCTTTCGTATTCCGCATTCTGATTGATCCAACTGGTGTTCTGCTTGGCCTCCCGCATTGCTTTCAACATGTAGGCGTCGATCCGCTCACCGAAAATCTTCCAGTCGTTCTCATTATTTGGGGCCTCCGCCGGCCAGGCGCCAACTAAGGTCTGATAGAGCAGGTACTCGTCATTGGGTGTGGGAGCAGGCTTGTCATTGACTACGCTTCGATAACCACGGTTGATCTGCCGCCAACGTCTTACGCGGAGCCTCCATGCTCCCGAGACTTCCGAGAGCACGTTAATCCGCGCACGCACGTCTTCCGATCGCTTTGAATCATGGGTGCTGGTGGCCAGCATGGTGTGGGGCCAGTCTCTGAGACGCTCCTGGTTTGCCGCATGGAACTCAGTCGCTGTGATTCCGAAGCGGTGAAGATCGCTGCCAACATCGTTCAACGAAACCAGGCGGTTATAGCGGTAGAAGGCAGTGTCTTCCAGGCCTTTGGCCATCACTGGGCTGGTGGCCTGCTGGAATTTCATAGCGAAAGCGATCACCATTTTCCGATAAGCAGAATCCTGGCCTTCGGCAATGCGGGTCAAAAGAACTTCCTGAATGAAATCGAAGATGCTGGTATCTGCGGCCGGACTTCTCCGCTTCGCAGAGACGATTGCCTTGCTGACGTAATGCGCATCATGCTCCGAGATCCCGACGGAATTGACATAGGTCCGGTATACAGGAAAGTTTGCGATGACCTCCGTCAGCGCATCGCGCAAGCTATTGAGTGTGAAGTCGCAGGTCGTTCGTTTGGAAAGCGCAATGCGCGAGAGTCGATAAGCGAGAACATTCAGCTCACTGGCGAGGGCAACGCGAATAATGAGTTTTCGGCAGCGATAGGCTATGTCGTCAAAGGTTGGTTCGTTACCGGTAAAATTTCGGTAAATGCGCTCAAAGCGTGTGGCCGCCGCGGCATCTACGTACAGGCCGTTGACCAGGTTCTGGAAGTCGTAGCCGGTCGTGCCGCAGACCGGCCACCCGAGGGGCAGCCGTTCTGAGCCGGTAAGGATTTTCTCGATAACCACATAGCGGGAACCGCCCTCGCCAGCTTCAGCATTTCGAGTCACATCAGCGATGCTGCGTTTTAGACGTTCGAAATATTGCGCGGGATCATATAGCCCATCCGGGTGGTCGACGCGCAGGCCATCGATTTTGCCGTGCCCGACAAAACCCAGAATCAGACGATGAGTAGCCTGAAACACGGCCTCATTTTCCATGCAAATGGCCGCAAGGTCATTCGTATCGAAAAAACGGCGATAGTTGATGTCATCGGAAGCGACCCGCCAGTTAGCCAGGCGGAAAGTTTGCGCTTTGATCAGTTCATGGAGTTGTTCGAAGCTTGCCGAGTTTCCCGGTGTTCCATTGATCGAGTCCGCAGCTTGCTTGACACAGGCAGCAATTTCCGGCGATTTTTCGCACAACGCTGCCAGGCGGCGCTTGTGTATCTCCTTATCTCGGTTACGCTCGGCGATTCGATCACTGCTGGTTTCCTGGCGGGTGGGTAGGTGGCCGAAGGCGGTGATCAGACTCTGAAACTCCAGCAGATCCGGATTCTGCTCTCCCAATTGCGCGGCTGGCGAGTCCGCACACGTCTGCAGGATGCGAGGATATTCCCGGGGATCGACCGGAAACCGATGATCACGATAGCAGACATCGAACTCACCGCGGTCAGAGCGAAAGACCAGTCTTAATTCTCCGCTCTCCAGGACCGCGCCATAATGATCGTGCAGCACAGGAACCAGCACTTTTCCATCCAGCTCTTCCTTCAGCGGATGCCAGTCGATATCGAAGAAGCAGGCATAGACTGAGGACTCGCCGTTCTCCAATACGTCCAGCCACCAGGCATTGTCACTTCCCATCACACCCATATGGTTGGGCACGATATCGGCAATTAATCCCATTCCACATTCGTGGAGAGTGGTCACAAAGCGGTCAAACTCTTCAAGACTGCCGATCTCCGGGTTCAACGAATTGTGATCGACAATGTCGTACCCGTGCATGCTTCCGGGCCGCGCTTTCAGGAACGGTGAGATATAGCAATGGCTGACGCCGAGAGTGGCGAGGTAGGGAACTATCGCTGTTGCCTGAACAAAGGTAAAGTCGCGGTTGAGTTGAAGGCGATAGGTAGCGCGTGGCATGGATGCACGTGCATTCATGGTTCCATAAACCACGCAACGGACCACGGAGGCATACTAGATAGCCTCAGTTGGTCCTCGCGGACATTTTCGCTGGCATAGAGAATCGCAGAATTCGGCGGCGGCACTGCGGACAGGGGAGCGGCTCCAAGATTTGCCAGAAGCGTAAGTTTTGAGCAGTCCGAAAATTCCCAGTGTACGGTCAGACCGTAGTTTTCCTGCGAGCTGTAGCCTGACCTGATTTTGCATGCGGAAGATAGGCGAGGGACGACGTGTTGCTGGCGCAATCTTATGAGCCGGCGATAGAAGGCCAGCCAATGTTGATGGTCTGGCTGCTCAATGACGCTCCAATCCAGTCGCGAGGACTCGAACGTTTGTTCC
>DATNKA010000426.1:0-3332 GCA_035603655.1 Candidatus Acidiferrales bacterium
ATCTTTCTGCCTGCCCATTCCTCGCATAGGCATCACGGTCTGGCGTCCGGGAAAATCCCTGGGAGCGAGTCCCGCCGTATTGGCTGTTCCATCGTCCATTGCCTTGCCTTCCATATGATCGATTCGATTGGCCAGCCATCTCTCCGCCTCGCGAAAAACCGCGTCGCCCACCGTTCCGCAAGCCCCAGTGAGCCACTGTGTTGCTGTGCGAATAGTAGTTCGAACCCTGAAAGAGCACGGATTGAGTCAGCCAGTCCAGCCCCCATGCCAGTAACCCGAAAGGCGTGTGACTGAAAGCTGTCATTGCGATGCCCAAGCCAAATCGTACGGCTCCTGAACCAAAAGAAGAGCCTAAAGAAGAGCCTAAAGATGAGTCGACAAACGACCCCAGCGCTCCCAGCAGGGAAAACCCCGGATAAGGCGAGACTGGCTGCCCGTAGACTCCCCAGGGGTTATATTCCGGCACATACACCATCTGCGGATTGACCGGTGCCAGCTCGATGTTGCCCTGATCGTAGTTCACCGCCTGCTGCGGAGTGCTCTGGAGATTCCCCGCCTCCTGCGCGCGCTGGCGCATCACCTGCACCGCATCGAGCAGGTCCTGCGGCTGGTTGTAGTAGGCATTGCCCAACTCAGTAGCCCACTGCAGGTTGTAATCCATCTGTGCCAGCACTTGTGGGAACGCCGTCAGCGCCTTCACGCTCGGATCCCAGGGTTGCGCGTCCGCTCCTGCGGCAATCTGCTCGGAGGAAGCATAGCGTTGCGCCCGCCGCCAACGGTCGGCATCCGCTACCTGCTGGGGATAGGTGGAGGCGGTCAGCACCTGTGCCACCAGCGTGTCCGGATAGAGCGCGATCGGCGCCACTAACTGCTCAAGTTCCTGCGCACTGAGCGGCTGCACTTGCCGGTAACCCTGCTGCGAATCCATCTGGCTGTCGGAGTACGGCTGTTCCGGATTAGACGGTTGCGGAAAAGATGGTTGACCATTGGGCTGCCGCTGCGCGTAGCCTGGATGTTCGTCGCCCGATTGCTGGTCGCCGGATCGATCCGGTGCATACTGTCCGTTGTCTGGCTCCTGCTGCGCGAATAAAGCAGGCACGAAAAAAAATGATATCGCCAGTGCGATCAGAGGCCTCGGCATCGGCCATCGGTTTGAATGTGACGACAGGTCGGAGAAAGCACTGCTCAATGCAGGGGTGTACATATAGGGTCATCCCTCTCAGTGGCTCACGTAGGCTAGGCCCAGGGCAAAACCCAGGTTCCTAGCCGCCGTCAGGTGATCGTACGACCCGGCGGGAACTTCCTTGCGTAGTATAGTAAACCCAAACGTGAAGGATTGGTTCCGCACGCAGGAGCCTTTTTGGCAAGAATCGAAGGCCCCGCGCCGATCTAGATTGTGCATTATCAAATAAACCTAGCCTTTATAGTCGCTTACCGCCGACTTATCATCTAATACTGTAAATCGTCCGACAGCTCGTAGGTCGGGAAATGCTGGCAGAAATCTTGTTGGGCGCAGAGGCGAGTCGGACCACAAGAGAGCTATTTAATGCAGCAGGAAGCACGGTCTGCAGAGCGTATGCCGCTGGGCAGGGCGGAAGCCGTCGTCGCGATCTATTCTGATCACTCTTCGGTACGACCGAAGTTGTGCCCTTCCCGGTTCGCGAAAAATCAACAGCAAAGTCTAAAGACAGCGGACAGGAGTGTCCGTTGCGCACGAGTGGCGGCGACTGCTGCGCGGGCGGCGGCGGTCCCCATATGAGCCGTGCCCCCACGGGCTTTAATTCAGGAAGTACTGCCGATACAGCGTATCTCGCTGCGCGGGGCGGAAGCCGGCGTCGCGGATGATGCGGCGGAGTTCTTCTTCGGTGGTGCAATTGTTGACGCCGGCGGCGCGGACTACATTCTCTTCAAGCATTACCGAGCCCACGTCGTTGCCGCCGAAGCGCAATCCCATCTGGCAGACTTTGAGTCCTTGTGTGACCCAACTCGATTGCACATTCAGGAAGTTCGAGAGATACAGGCGCGAGATGGCCAGCACTTTTAGATATTCCACCGCAGTCGCTTCGTCCCAGTGACGGCCGCCGAGAGCGGTGTTGTGCGGCTGGAAGCTCCAGGGGATGAACGCGGTGAAGCCGCCGGTTTCTTCCTGCAGGTCGTAAAGTTCCTGCAAGTGGTTAACGCGGTTTTCGCAGTTCTCGCCTACGCCAAACATCATGGTTGCGGTGGTGCGCATGCCGATCTGGTGGGCGGTGCGATGAACATTGATCCAGTCGTTGGTCAGGCATTTGAGGCGCGCAATTTTGTAGCGCACTTCATCGTCGAGAATTTCGGCGCCGCCGCCGGGGATGGAATCGAGTCCAGCGTCGCGCAGGCGGAGAATTGTGTCGCGAATGCTGAGGCTGCTGTACTCGGCGATAGCGATAATCTCGGAAGCGGAGTAGCAATGAAGATGCACTTGCGGGAAGCGATCTTTAATCCCGCGCAGCATTTTTTCGTGCCAATCGATTTTGAGGTCGGGATGCAGGCCGCCTTGCATTAACACGCCGGTGCCGCCCAGTTCTACAGTCTCGCGAATCTTTTCGTAGATGGTGTCGAACTCGAGGATGTAACCCTCTTTCGCGGCAGGACCTTTCAGCGGGCGATAGAAGGCGCAGAAGGTGCAATATTCGGTGCAGAAGTTGGTGTAATTAATGTTGCGGTCGATGATGTAGGTGACCGTGCCCTCAGGGTGAAGCTTGCGGCGCACCGCGTCGGCTTCCATCCCAATGCCGATCAGGTCATCGGACTCGAACATCTCCAAAGCTTGCTGTTTGGTGAGAGACATGGCTGCAGTTCAATTCTAACGGAGGATGGCAGCCGCATCCAAGTCCAGAATGCTTTTGGGCTAAGGCCTAATGCTTTCTCATTCTCAGGTATTGAATGATCGACAGCACGGCACCGATGACCGCCAATCCGATGAGAATGGCCATGGCTGGTTTGTAGTAGTGAGAAAAGAAACGCAGAATGTGAACACCGTAGTGAAAACCCAGAAAGGCCGCTATGGAGTAGCGAATGCCACGACCCAGCGTTAAGGCTCCCAGAAACTTCGCCCGCGAATACTGCATGGCTCCAGCTGCCACTAGAAAGGGTACAAAAGGAAAAGGCGGAGGCATCAGTGCCGGAATGGCAACCGCGCCAAATCCCCATCGCCCAAACGTTGAGGAAACTTTCCGCGCCCGTTTCTTCGAGAGCTTGCGCTCCATTGTTTCTTTGCCGCCCTTGCGGGCCAGAGCATAAGTAATGTAGCCGCCGATGACCGCGCCCAGTGTCGCCATCGCGGCGTAGTAAGGCCA
>DATNKA010000427.1:0-6564 GCA_035603655.1 Candidatus Acidiferrales bacterium
CCCGACAAGCTCCTGTGACTCGGTCGAGGAGGGCTGGGGCTAAGGTAATGCATCCCAAGTGTCCTGTTTTCTTTCCGGTTTGCGTGTCCTGACTAGCGGGTCTGATTCCTCGTCAGACGGGCTCGACCGAACTCTGCAGATATATTGCTTTCAGATTGCACCTCGGGGGGCGATGCCAGTCGGCGTTGGCCAGCATTGACCCGGCTGGCTGGACTTGGAAACGGCGCTGTGAGAAGATTTCGCATGTTGTACGGCGCATTCAGCGGCTACAGCAACCATGTCTTCCAGCAATTTTCCTATTCATTCCCGGCGGATTGCCTGGTTTGTGGTAATTCGGTCCGTCTGCTTCATGCTATTGCTTTCCACTGGACTGGCGCAGAGCCCCCCGGAGGTTGACACTCAGAGCGGCATGAGCACCGGAGCCGCACGTGCGCCGGTTAAGGATGCACTGCACCGTCCCATCACAGCAGGCGGATTTGTCGACAGCGCGCCGGTCGTCTTCTCCGATATCACCCACGCCTCCGGACTCGACAAGTTTCATCACGTATCCGGCGCTCCCGAGAAAACCACGATTCTGGAAACGCCCGGATCCGGGGTCGCACTCCTCGACTATGACAACGATGGGTGGCTCGACATCTACCTGCTGAACGGCTCAACGGCTCTCGCGCTGAAAGGGAAGGAAGCGCCGCCGCGGGCGATGCTGTTCCACAATAATCACGATGGCACCTTCACCGACGTAACCGATAAGGCCGGAGTCGCTAACGAGCGCTGGGGCTTTGGCGTGGTGGTGGGCGATTTCGATAACGACGGCTGGCCCGACATTTACGTTTCCAATTTCGGCAAGAACCGCCTCTACCACAACAATCATGACGGTACGTTTACCGACGTCGCGGAAAAGGCCGGAGTCACTCTCGGCGGCTGGTCGACGGGCGCGACCTGGGGCGATTACGACCACGATGGCTTCCTCGACCTCTTCGTTCCCGGTTACGTAAAGTTCGATCCCGACAATCCGCCCATCGCTGGCAAGGGCGGCATCCCGCCCGGGTTCTGTCAGTTTCGCGGAGTCGCCGTGATGTGCGGTCCGCGCGGCTTGCCGGGCGAGAGCGACCATCTGTTTCACAACAACGGCGACGGTACTTTTGCTGATGTGAGCGTAAAGGCTGGCGTCTCCGACCCCAGGGGATATTACGGCCTGGCGTCGGTGTTGGTTGATGTGGATGACGACGGCTGGCTCGACCTGCTGGTCGCCAATGATTCGGTCCCGAAGTATCTTTACCGCAACAAGCATGATGGCACATTTGAGGATGTCAGCTACATGTCAGGATTTGCTTTGAACGACGAAGGGCGCGAACAGGCTGCCATGGGGATTGCGGTAGGCGACTACAACCGCGACGGTAAGGTCGACTTATGCATCACGAATTTTTCCGACGACTACAACACGCTCTACCGCAACGACGGAGACGCCAGCTTCACCGATGTGAGCTACGCGGCGGGCATCGCCAACGCTACCATTCCATTTCTCGGCTGGGGCACCGGCTTTCTGGATTATGACAACGACGGCCTGCTGGACATTTTCTTCGCCAATGGGCATGTTTACCCGGGCGTGGACCGGCAGGATTGGGGCACAACCTGGGCGCAGCGTCCCCTGTTGTTCCGCAATCTGAATGGAGCCAAGTTTGCCGAGGTTCCTCCGGCCACGGGCAGCGGACTGGCGGTCGTGGTCTCGGCGCGGGGCGCTGCCTTTGGCGATCTGTTCAACGACGGTCACATCGATGTAGTGCTCAACGTGATGGATTCAACGCCCGTTCTTCTGCGCAACGTGGTTAAGAATCAGAATCATTGGTTGACGCTGAAGTTGATCGGTGGTCCGAAGGGCCCGCGGGATGCGATCGGAACCAAGGTATTTGTCACCACGGGCGCAATCCGGCAGCGCGCAGATGTTTTCAGCGGAGGCAGCTACGCTTCCAGTTCTGACCTGCGGCTCCACTTCGGTTTGGGCGCAGCTACGGGGGTGGACAAAGTGGAAATCCTCTGGCCGGATGGTGCGAAGGAAGAGATCAAGACTCCCGCTGTCGATCGGATCGTAACCGTGGTGGAAGGCAAAGGAATTGTTGAACCGTGAAGTGGGAGCAAATAAGGGAGAACCGGTTTGCTCTCATGGCGATGTTACTCTATTGCCTGTTGACCGCTCTGGCCGAGATGGTCACAGCACAGGTGCGCACCTCACCGGCAGCCGTAGCGCCCAATTCTGGCGAAGCCTTCGTCGACACAACGCAGCGGCTCGGCGTCAACTTTCAATACCGGGCATCTCATACTTCTAGAAAATACCTGCTCGAAACCATGGGGGCAGGAGTTGCCTTGTTCGATTACGACAACGACGGACGTCTGGACATTTATCTCGTAAATGGAGCGCCCCTGGGCGACCCCACTGCGAAAGGGGGAGTCCCGCAGAAGACCGATTCGCAATATTGGAACCGCCTCTACCATCAGAAACCGGACGGAACGTTCGAGGATGTTACCGGAAAAGCCGGGCTACAGGGAGCGGGCTACGGGATGGGGGTAGCTGTTGGTGATTTTGATAACGACGGATTCGAAGATCTTTATGTGACCGCCTACGGCGGAAATAAGCTCTACCATAACAACGGCAATGGCACCTTCACCGACGTGACCGAGAAAGCGGGCGTCGCAGGAGGTGGTTGGTCCACGAGCGCGGCGTGGGTCGATCTTGACGGGGACGGGTTTCTCGATCTGGTCGTTCTGCGCTATGTGGAGTGGGATTTCGATGATGTCTGGTGCGGCGAGCATAAGGAAGGATACCGGGCATATTGCCATCCCGATTTCTTCAAGCCCATTTCTCCGCTGGCGTACCACAATAATAAGGATGGAACATTTACCGAGGTGGCACAAAAGGTGGGCCTCGGTAAACCTGGGAAAGGACTTGGTCTTGCGATCGCCGACTATGACCGGGACGGTCATATCGATCTTTTTGTGGCCAATGACTCGATGGTTGAGTTCCTTTATCACAACAAAGGCGACGGAACGTTCGAAGACGTCGGTTTAGCCTCCGAAGTAGCGGTCGACATCGATGGGCGTACCTACGCCGGCATGGGCGTCGATTTTGCTGATTACAATAACGACGGATGGCCTGACATTGTAGTCACCAACCTGGCGAATCAACGCTACGCGCTCTACCAGAACAACCGAGACGGCTCCTTCAGCTATGCCAGCAACACGGCTGGCATTGGCCAGATGACCATGACTCACTCGGGATGGGGGGTACGCTTCTTCGACTACGATAACGACGGATGGAAAGATCTCCTCATCGCTCAAGGCCATGATCTCGATACTATCGAACTGAACTACCCTAACCTGCACTACCGGGAACCGATGTTGCTAGCCCGCAATACGGGGCACGGGTTTGTGGATGTTTCCCAGCAATCCGGCAACCTCTTCCGCCAAGCTTGGGTTTCGCGTGGTATGGCAATAGGCGATCTGGACAATGATGGCCGGCTCGATGCCGTTGTAACCACCAATGACGGCTCGGTTCATGTTCTCCACAACGAAACGGTAAAAGGGAACCATTGGATTCTGCTGAAACTGGTTGGGCGCAAGAGCAATCGCGACGCGATTGGCGCGGAGGTCACACTGGTGGCGGGCGCCGGACCACAGTACGCAACGGTTTCGACGACCGGCAGCTATCTCTCCGCCAGCGACAAGCGCGTACACTTCGGGATGGGGCAGGAACGTGTCGCGCAAAAAATCGAGATTCTCTGGCCCAGCGGGATCAAGCAGACGCTGAAAGATATTCCTGGCGATCAAATTCTTCAGATTGATGAGCCCGACACGCCGTCTACACCGCCGAAGCCATGAAGGGCCGCCACCCCAATTCGGGCTTTTTGCTTCCATTGGTAGTGGTTTTGTTTCTTGGTGGACTTCGAGGTTCCGCGCAATCCGCCGGCGCTTTTGATCGTGGCATGGCTGAATTCCGTGCGGGAAACTATTCGTCGGCGGCAGTTTTGTTTGCCGACGCCGAGACTGCCTCTCCCGGTGCAACGGATGCCCTTCTTTATCAGGCAAAATCGCTGGTGCACATTCAGGATTTTGCCGGAGCAGAGCGGGGGCTGCGTGGCTACGTTGCGTCGCATCCCGATTCTTCCGACGCGCTCTATATGCTGGGATTCGTTCTGAATCGCCTTAACCGGCCCGCTGAGTCGCTTGTGTCCTATACGAAGGCGGCGGCGATCGCGCGCCCCACAGCGGATGACCTGAAGATTGTCGGTCTGGATTATGTCCTGCTGGATGACTACGCCGACGCTATCAAATGGCTGGAAAAAGCAGTAGCGCTTGACGGTCCTAATAATAAGGATGCTTGGTACTATCTGGGCCGCGCCTACTATACGAAATCCCGCCTCATCGAGGCGCGCAACGCCTTTCTGAAGGTTCTCGATCTGGATCCGCGCGACGCCAAAGCAGAGAACAATCTGGGGCTCATCTTCGAGTCGAGCGGGCAGCCCAATGCCGCGATCGAAGCCTACCGCAAGGCGATCGCGTGGCAGGAACAGAATCTCCATGCCAGCGAGCAACCTTATGTAAATCTCGGTAACCTCTTGATGGAGCAGGGCCGCGCAGCGGAAGCGGTCGGGCCGCTCGAAAAGGCGGTGGCAATAGCCCCACAAAACGGCTTCTGCCATTTAACCCTCGGTGTGTGCTACAGGAAACTCGGACAAGTGGAACTCGCGCGCCGCGAACTGGAGAGCGCAGTCCGGCTTGATCCGAAGAATGCCCTAGCTCACTATCAATTGGGCAGGCTGTATGCGCAAATTCATGCGTTGGATCTGGCCAGAGCCGAGTTCGAACGCACCGCGGAGCTCAAGAGCCGGGCAGCAGCTCCTCAGTCGACATCTCCGAACCACTAACGGAGCGCAAACCCAGCCGGCACGTCATCATACAATCGAGCAGTCGACTTCCGACGATCTAAAGATGATCGGGCTTGAGGTGGCGTCGGGTCCTTACGGAACGCGTACAGCCCGGATCCAAAACTTGCGCCGTGGGGGAGCCCGATCGCGCTATTGACCGTCCCCGGTGACTACAACGTCATCGAGATGAGGTCTCCTGGCCGCTAGTCGGCACGGGCCTCAGCTACTGAGGCCTTTGTGGCGCATCCGATCCGCTCCCGCTGTCCGGATGCTCAGCTCGGAAGTTTTCAAGAGCCTTCTGGCTCTTTCTTGCGCCCTCATCCTTCAGCTGCTGGTATGTGGAGATGGCGCTCCGAGCATCATCCATGCGGTGCAGGTGCCTATACGCGGTGCTGAGCTGGTACCAAGCCTGCGCAACGACCTCTGGATCGGGGTCGGTCTTCACGGTCCTCTCGAAATGGCCTGCGGCAGCAGCATCATTGCCCAGCAACATCTCACAGCGCCCCAGGTTGTATTCCATGTGCACCATCCCTGGCTTTTCCTCCTGCGCCGCTTCGATAAGCTCCTTTCCACTCGCGCCATCGCCTCGATCAACCTGGATGACGCCTAGCTTGTATCTTGCCAACGCGTTCTCCCGATCGATGTCAAGTTCGTGGCGGAGAGCCACCTCGGCCTCCGGGATTTTGTTTACGCTGAGATACTCAGATCCAAGTTCTTCATGCAGCCCCGGCTGGTTGGGAGCTAGTTTGATTGCCGCTTCGTACTCCGCGATAGCATCCACGTGCCGGTCAGCTTCGGCGTTGGCCTGCGCCAGCACGCGATGCACGCGCCAGGAATGCGGATCGATCTTGAACATCTCAGCGTAGCTATTTTTCGATACGAGGAGGTGCGCTCGTCCCCGGTGATACAGAATGTCCTGGTCGTTCGGCTTGAGCTGGTCGGCTCGGTCGAGTGCGTCGGCCGCTTCTTCGGCGCGCTCCTGGGCCAGACGTACCACACCCAGCCACATCCAGGCATTCGCGTCCTTGGGATAGGCGACGGTTTCCTTCTGCACGGCGGAACCAGCCTTGTCCAAGTGATTGAGCCGGAATTCCGTAATCCCAAGAAAAAGGTTCGCCCCATGAAGTCGAGGCTGAAGGGTCAGAGCTTTGTGGAAACTCGGGATCGCGTCATCGTATTGGCCCTGCTCCTGGCGAACGAGTCCGAGATTGAAGTAAGCCTCAGCGAATCCAGGAGACTCTTTTACAACAGCAGCAAAGCCGGCTCCGGCTTCGTCGAGTCTGCCCTCGCGCATGGCCTGTGTGGCCTGAGCGAACTCAGCAGTAACATCTGCGGACTGCGCGTGGGCAAGAGTGAGAAAACCGACGAGCATGACGCAAGCCAACCTTGGTCTGAGGAAGGGCGAGGGCAGACCGACGCATCTACGGCGTCTTGCCTCCTTCGCAAAGAGACAAATCAGCATGCACACCACAATATTTTATACCCGCTCAGAAGGCGGGAATCCCCGAATCGGCATAGGGGGACGGGTCGCCCCGCCTCCCCTGCCACACCACCGTACATGCGGGTCCGCATACGGCGGTTCGGCGGATTAAGCTAAGACCGCACCACCATGGGGGGAAGCCCGAGCGTGGCCAAGTAGGCATTCGGC
>DATNKA010000428.1:0-23695 GCA_035603655.1 Candidatus Acidiferrales bacterium
CTACTTTGAGAGAAAAGCGCATAGGGAACAACTCGACCCTTAGTTGCCGTAACAGTGCGCCGTGAAAGGCGCTGGACTCCTGCGGGTGCAACTCCCGGCCCGGGAGCCATTGAAGCGCAACCGGGAAAAAGTCAGGGCAGCTTAACTTGTCCGTTTCCGTACAAGTTGCCTTGCGCCTTTGGGTTGTTTTTCGTTGCGAATATAGGAGAGGCCGCGTTTCAACTCTGCGCTAAGGTCCGTGGTCTCCACGGCGGCATGAACTGGCTTGCCCGATTCTTCTCCGAGCCAGACGTTGAGTTCCTTGGGAGAAGTAGCCACGAATCGGCCCTCCCGATGAACTGGCATTCCTTCCGACGCCCATCGTTGGACAACCGAAACAGGTTCACCAAGGAAGGCGGCGATTTGTTGCCAGCCTTTCAGGGTGTCGGTTTGAGTCGCGCTAAGTTTCCCATGCTTCGGCACAATGACACGATTTTACTTTACCGTGTGGCATGGAACTAGGTCCTGACTCGCCGCTCTCGGAAACTGCGCTGATAATTAGAACTACTCAAACCACAACTGCGTGGGATGTACCTCGTAGAACGGTCCGTCGCAGTTGATAAGAACCTCTCCCTGAAAGCAGACAGTGTCCGTGGGTTGAGGGTGCCGGTGTGCAAACTTCATGTGCGCTGTTCCCCGGTTCGACTCTTTGACAGGGTTGGCAAGACGGCTCGCAGAGTCGAGCCGAACGCTATCCGTCGATGGCACTGATGAGACAAGCATTCAGGCGAGAATCCCGATGTACGGGCTGCTCGAGGATGGGAACTTCTCCCATGGCGCCACGTCATAACTTTATAAAGCCGCGGATCCGGGCTTCCGGAAAAAGGGGGGCCATTCTTTGCAGCCAGACGCCTACTTTTACACTTTCTCGACCAATTAAGAGATCAGTTGACACCTACTCTTATAATTAGTTCCCTTCGCAAATTAAGGGGCTCGCTTGCACTAGGGAACGCATAAGCCGGCTGACTGGAGGTTTCCGTGAAAAGAGCTTGGTCTCCCGCTTACTCAGCGTCGTCTCATTCCTTCCTGATCACTCTTACGTTGCTATTAGGCATAGGAACAACCACCGGCTGCGGTTCCAGCGGAACCACTCCGACCCCACCGCAGTTCAGCGGAAATACCTCGGTGACCGTGTTGCTTTCGAGCACAGCGAACGATCAAGTCACGCGATTCGATCTGGAATTTCAGACATTGACGCTCACCAGCCAGTCAGGAACGACCGTCACTCTGTCATCGTCACAGCAACCTGCCGAGTTCATGCACTTGAACGGAGGGATCGAGCCGCTGATGACGGTCAGCGTTCCTCAGGGCATCTATACTTCAGCCACGGTCACGCTGGGGGCGGCAGTATTTGTCTGTGTTGCGCAGGTTCCAGACGGCGGACTCGGAATCGCGAATTATTCACTTATCAATCAAGGCCCGACGGTGAGTTTGCCGACGCCAATAACGGTTACGGGCAGCAGCATGGGGCTATTACTGAACATGCAGGTTTCTACTTCGGCGGTTTTTCCCACCTGTTGGACCAACCCTTCATTTGAGGGGTTCTCCCTGACGCCGACCTTCAATCTCGCTCCGCTTATCTTGTCCACCTCCCCGACGAACTCTGGAAACGGCAAGGTCAGCGGACTTGTGGCGACAGTTGCGTCGGTGGGAACGACACCGTCAAGTTTGAAGCTCACGATTGCGGGGGGACAATCGGGCACCAGAACTCTTTCGGCGAGTTCCAACGGCGCAACCGTGTTCCAGGGCGTGAGTGGCGCTCCCGCGCTCTCCCCCGGAATGTTTTTGAATGTTGACGGTGCGATTCAATCCGATGGATCGCTGCTGGCGACTCGAATTGAAGTGGAAGATTCCTCGGCGATCAATGATTCCAGCGGTCCCGTGCTGTTTGTTGGCAATCTAGTTCCGGTTCTTACGCTCTATGGCCGTACCGAACTGGGCTCTTTGCAAACCATCAATGGCCAAAGCGGAATCTACTTCGACTTGCCCTACTTCAATTTCGACAACGCCGTGTTCCAGATCTCGGGCCAGTTTACGAACCTGCAGAATCTGGCGTTCGTTCCCAGCTTCAACTCCTCCAACATGGTGGCAGGTCAGAACGTTGACATTACCTCGGCGAGCTTTTCACTCGTCGGGGGAACTTATACTCCCGCCAACACCATCACCCTGGTCCCGCAGACCATCAATGGGACCGTGGTCGCTTCGCAGCAGAGCGGCAGCTTTGTCGATTACACCGTCTCTTTAGCTTCCTACGATCTGTTCCCGACTTTGGCCCTGCAGCAGGGACAGACCACGCTGCTGAACAATCCCAGCCAGGTTGAGGTCTACGTCGATAGCAGCACTCAAACGCTGAACACCCAGGCGTTGGCTGTGGGCAGCACCCTTCGCTTCTACGGACTTGTGTTCAACGACAACGGCACGCTGCGCATGGACTGCGCGCAGGTGAACGATGGAGTGACAGCAACATCGCAGGCGAACTCAGCCGTCGCCGTGCAGGGCGTGACACGAGCGGTTCGCCGTGATTCGAGCGGGCTTGTGCTGCAGACGGTGAAGACGACGAAGTGAGAGCGTTCGTTGGGCCGGAGACTTTTCTGACTGGATGGAATTGGGCGACACTCCTCGGCGGACAGACCGAGCCGCAAGCTTTGGGATAGTCGCGCCCCTTTTGCCGACCGAGGTGTGGGCAGCTTCTTTGCTTTGTGATCCTAACGGTTGTCACCAGGCGACTAGACTCACCATCTCTGCGTTGGCATGCTGCGGGTGTGAGTTCAGGAAGTCGTTGGATGGAGCAATCAGCGAGACCGGAAGAACCGCGGCTAGATAGTCGCGCACTGGGAATTTCAGTCTACGATAGCTTTCAACCACCGAAAGAAGCGCTGCGATCTTCGGTCCCGCCTGCGAGCTTCCGATGTGGATCCAATTCCGCCGACCAAGAGCTACGGGACGCATCGAGTTCTCCGCCAGGTTAGCGCTCAACTCCAGTTCGAGTTGTCTAAGTCAAGAATGGAACGGTTGCAGAGGACCGCGATTCTAAGCTGCCGAAATTGTGAATCCGCTACCTCCATTCACCTCAAAAGGATTCGGCCGCTCTTCTTTTTTGGATAGCCCCAACGGTCTCGGACCTTCGTAATCTTGGAAGCGCAACATATCGAGGATTAGCATCCACTTAAAGGTTGCTCAAGTGCCGTCCTCCCCTATTCATACTCGCCGTTGGTCGCGACATCACGTCGATCTCCCGGTTCGCATCGTTCCCCTTAATGGACTCTTGGCAACTCCGGTTCATGGTCGCATCACCGAAATAAGCAGAAACGGTATGGCCGTTCACTCTTCGCTTGCTTTTGAGCCAGGCGACCTGATGCAGGTTCAGTTTCCAATCTCCAATCCCTCAACCATTCGAGCGGTGGTTCGCAATCGCAAGGACGATTGTTTCGGGGTGGAATTCCTCCCCCAGCCTTCCTCGGGTGATCACGCAAACTCCGTTTGCAACCCAGCCGGGGCCGACGTGGCAGAATCAAAGGCAGTAGCGGGCTATTCATATAATCCGGAGACTGTATTTGCAGGTCTGCGTCGAAAACAGCTACAGATGAAGCACGTGCGGAGGGAGATCGAGGCGCTGAACCTCGCGATTGTCTTGCTGGCTGAGGACGAAAAGAAAAATCCCGTATCTTCTGTTCTGCCGCGCCGTCGCGAATTGGAAACAAGACCATGGCCATCGCGGGCCTAAGCGGCGTTCGCGTTCACAAAGCGCTTCCGCCAGGGCCGAGGACACGATAGAGCGCCTTTTCCCCCCGGAACGAACCTTTCTCCGCACTCGGGACACACGACATTTTCAAAGTGCACGCGGTTCCGACGGGACGGTGGGATAGAATATCCGCACTTCGGACACGGGTATTAAAGGCGGCATTGACTCGCTCGCGATGGTTTTTGGTCTTTTCGGGGAATGCCGACGTTTGGTATCAGTTTCGCCGCGTGTTCGCCCTACGCTTTCATTCATCAATGGTTCATGCTCACTACAGCGCAGCGGTCCTCCTTATTTTTACAATCAAATTTACATCGATTCGCTCGAATCAGGCCCCAATTTAGCCAACTCAGCCGACGCATGTTGGTTGATAAATAAATCTAGTTGTGTTGATGGCAAAGGACTTGCAAAAGCTTGAGGCAAGATTGAGAATCTGCCGTCCTAACCCCTAGACGATAGCGCCATCGCGGAACCTCGAGGATAGCCAAGCGGGCATAGTCAATTTCTTCGCAGCAGTACTGTTTCCACAGCCCGGGCAAGTTTATACTGGCGTCAACTCTTAAAAGAAACTTCAGCGTTCTCTCGATGTTGAAGGGTGAAGGTGTATGTGGTTCACTCGACAATTCAATCATTCCTAAACTTAAGCACACATTAAGGAGCACAAATATGGCAAGAATAAAATCTACCTCAGGCAAGGGTAATCGTACTGGTAAAACGCAGGATAACCTTCCTAATCCAGCCAGCATTCCTGACGTGAGCGCAGCCCCCGTGACGGAAGCCGCATCGACCGAGGTCAAATCAGAAGCCCCAGCTCCACCGGCAGTTAAGTCAGCCACCGGTTCTGAAACAAAGCCAGAATCCAGGCCCGAAACCAGGCCGGAAGCAACAACAACAAAGATGTTCGAGGTCCGGAAACCCGATATCCGAAAGAATGTGGTTCCCATCAACCTCGAAGACGAAATACGGCGACGCGCCTACGAACTCTATCAGCAACGCGGACCCGGCGTGGGCAACGAGGCCGACGACTGGTTCACAGCGGAACACGAAGTAATGCAGCGCTACCGTCAGCACAGCGCTTAACCGCATGCTCAGCAAACAAGCACGGCTGGCGGGCGGGCGGCGGTAAACTACTCCGCAGGTTGTTTGGGCGAACGTGGCCCGGACGCGTCTAGCGCGGCAATAAATAGCCCTCGTGGTTGCCTCGCGGAAGCGTTTCTGAAAAAATAAGCTGGGGGGTTCGCCACATGGCAGAAATAGGTAGCTTCGCACTGCTGCTGGCTTTGGCGCTGAGCGTTTACTCGCTGCTTGCCGGAATCCTCGCACTTGCATTTCAAACCCGGGCGTCCTCGCAATTGACCGGTGTGGCGGCTGGACGCCCCGCTCTCGGCGAAGAAAGTTCGCTGGTCGCAAAGCTCCGGCACGGTTCGGAGCGGATCGGCGAGACCGCTCGCCGCGCCGGCATTGCTACGTTCGGCGCCGTGCTCCTCGCATCGATCGTCCTCGTGATCTGTGCCTTCCGCGACGACTTCTCCATTGCTTACATTCTCCACCACAGCAACCGCGATCTTCCCGCCCCGTACAAGTTCGCAGTGCTCTGGTCCGGCCAGGAAGGCTCCTTGTTGTTCTGGTCCCTTCTGCTTGCAGCCTACGGATTCGTTCTGCGCCTCCGCTACAAAACCGATCCGAGGCTCTTCGCCTACGCTTCGGTAGTTCTGTCGGGGGTACAGATTTTCTTTCTCTTGCTGCTCAACTTTGCGGCGCATCCCTTCGCCATCGTGCAAGGCACAATTCCCGCCGACGGCAACGGCCTGAATCCGCTGCTTCAATATCCCGAGATGGTGATTCATCCGCCCATGCTTTATCTCGGATATGTCGGATTCACCATTCCCTTCGCCTTCGCACTCGGCGCGCTGATTATGAAATATCCGGGTGAGAAGTGGATCAACATTACCCGCCGCTGGACCATGGTCACCTGGGCCTTCCTCACCTGCGGAGTTTTTCTCGGGGCTCACTGGGCCTACTCCGTGCTGGGTTGGGGCGGCTACTGGGGATGGGATCCCGTTGAAAATGCGTCGCTCATGCCCTGGCTCACCGGCACCGCCTTCCTGCACTCCGTCATGATGCAGGAAAAACGCGGCATGCTGAAGATGTGGAACATGTGGCTGGTCTTCGCCACCTTCTGGCTTGCCATTCTCGGAACCTTTCTCACCCGCAGCGGAATCATCAGCTCCGTCCATGCCTTCGCACAGTCTTCCATCGGCGACTGGTTTGCATGGTTCCTCGCAATTACTCTGATCGTATTTCTCGTTTTCTTTTTTAAGAATAAATCCCACCTGCGCAGCGAGCATAAGCTGGAGTCGCTTGTCTCGCGCGAATCCAGTTTTCTGTTCAACAATCTGCTCTTCGTTCTGCTCTGCTTCACCGTGCTCTGGGGAACCTGGTTCCCGAAAATTTCCGAACTCGTTCAGGGAAATAAAGTCACCGTCGGCGCGCCATTCTATAACCGCGTCGCAATCCCCGTCGCTTTGCTGCTCCTTATCCTCACCGCGGTGGGCCCACTCCTCGCATGGCGCAAAACTTCGCTCGAAAGCCTAAAACGCAACTTCATGTGGCCGACCATCGGCGCCATCGTGGTCGCAATCTTCCTGATGGCCACGCCGCAAAAGTGGGGGTCAGCGTTCGGCCTCAGACCCTGGAAGGACATTTCTTATTTCTATTCACTGATGGCGATCGCACTTTCAGTGCTGGTGGCGCTTACCGTGGCCAGTGAGTTCTTCCGCGGAGGCCGCGTGATTTCCAAACACACGCGGCAAGGCATGTTTGCCTCCATGGTGCAACTCACCCACCGCAACACCCGCCGCTATGGCGGATACATTGTCCACTTCGGCGTAGTTGTAGTGATCATCGGTTTCGCCGGAGCCGCTTTCAACCTCGACAAAGAGCAGGAGATGGGATACGGCGACAAAATGACCATCGGCCCTTACACCCTGATCTGCCGCTCCTACACCGACGATGACGCGCCTAACTATGCGAGCGAGTGGGCGGTGCTCGACGTTTACAAAGGCGACAAGCAGATCGATACCATGACTCCCGTTCGCCGTTTTTATAAGGCCAGTCGCCAGACTTCAACCATGCCCGACATTCGCTCTGGCCTTAATGAGGATCTCTACCTTGTATTCGAGGGACTAAACCCGGACAACGGTCATCCCATTTTAAAAGCGCATTTGAACGCGCTCGTAATGTGGATCTGGATGGGTGTGTGGATCATGCTGATTGGAACGGTTCTCGCTCTGATTCCGAATGCGCCCGCGCCCATCCGCGTTCCCGCGCCTTCGCGTGTCGGGTCTGCGCACGCCGAACCCGTAGCAACAGGAGACTGAGCTAGATGCCACAGGAGACCGAACTAACTGAACTGAATTAAATGTGCGGGTAGCTCTCCTCGGCTGCCCGCCGGGCGCAGCCCGGCCGTTTTGCCGGCAGCGCTTATGACGTTATGCTTGAAGACGTAGTAAAGATATTGCGTGAATGTGTAATGACAAACTCGAATCGAAAAACGAAGCGAAGCCAGCCAGGCCTCAAAGCTCTGCAGACCCTCCTGCTCTGCGCCCTTGTCTTCGCTTTCCTCGGCGCCAGCGATCCCGCCACGCGCTTCAACGAAATCGGCCACCAGATGATGTGCATTTGCGGATGCAACCAGATTCTTCTGGAATGCAATCACGTCGGCTGCCCCGATTCCGACCGCATGCGCAACGAACTCATGGCATCCCTGACGCGCGGCGATAGCGACAGCCTGGTGGAGCAAGGCTTCGTGCAAAAATATGGGCCCACAGTGCTGGCCGCCCCCACCACGAAAGGTTTCGACCGCGCAGCCTATATCATGCCCTTCGCCGCGCTGATACTCGGATTTGGTTTGATTGTGCTTGTGATTCGTGCCTGGAAAAATCGTCCCGCTCCTGCAATCGCCGACGGCCTTCTTCCCGTGCGCGGCGCCGAACTCGAACAATTCCGCGATCAGGCCCGCCAGGAGACTGATCTATGATGTGGCTCATCTGCTGCCTGATGCTCGCTATCGCCTCGCTGTTTTATGTTTTCTATCTGCCGGGAAGACTTTTTCTCGGCCCGGAGAAAACTCGAGCCGGTTATCTTCGCGAACGCAAAGACGCCGTCTACGAAAACCTGCGCGACCTCAATTTCGAGTACAAAGCCGGGAAGGTACCCGACGCCGACTACGCGTCTCTGAAGTCTTCGTTGCAGGACGAGGCTGCTACCATCCTGGCGGAAATTTCGCGCCTGGAAAGAACTCCGGCGCCCGGGTCTCGGAAAATGCGTACCTGAAAGGAATACAGATTTTGAAATCGTCCTTGCATGGCATTCTGAAAGCGCGCCTTCTGTGCGTTCTGCTTCTGACCACGTTTGCGGCCGCCCAAACTCTAACCGGCACCGTGAAGAACTCCACTACCGGCAAACCCGCCGTGGGAGATGAGGTTGTCGTATTTAAGCTGGGCCAAGGTATGGAAGAAGCCGGTCGAACCAAGACCGATGCCAAGGGCCAATTCAGTTTCAAACTCGAGGATTCCAAGGCCCCGCACCTGGTTCGCGCCATTCATCAGGACGTCACCTATCACCGCATGGCACCTCCCGGAACTACGTCCGTCGCGCTCGAAGTCTACGATGTCACAAAAAAAGTTGACGGCATTACCGTAGTCGCTGACATCATGCGCGTCCAAGCGGCGCAAGGTCAGATGGCGGTCACGCGCGAATTTGGAGTGCAAAATACATCTGCCCCTCCGCGCACCCAGATGAGTGAGCGCAACCTCGAGTTCTACGTTCCTGACGGGGCACACATCATTGACGAATCGGCCACGGCAACTACCGAAAACGGCAATCCGCTGAAGTCGGCTCCCGTGCCCGAAGGCGAGAAGAATCGCTACTCATTCATCTTTCCATTGCGTCCCGGCTTGACGCGTTTCGAAGTTACCTACCAACTGCCTTATAGCGGCAGCGCGAATCTTGATCCAAAGTCGCTATACCCCTTGGAGCACTTCGTCGTCATGTTGCCCAAGGCAATGCAGTTCACTTCCGCCGCGACTTCGGCAGGTTTCAAATTGATCAATTATCCTAGCGAGCCAGGCGCCAGCGTGCAGGTAGCATCGAACACTAAGCCCGGCCAGAATCTTGCATTCAAGATTTCCGGCGAAGGCACTCTCGAAACCGGCCAGGAAAGCAGCGCTCAAGGCTCAAGTGAAGATCAGCAGAGTTCGGCTGGCGGAGCAACCGGCGCGCAATCCAACCGCCCCGGCGGAGGCTTGGGCCCGCCGATCGATGCTCCCGATCCTCTGCAGAGGTATCGCTGGTGGATTCTTGGAGGCTTCGCCGCACTCTTGGTTATCGGAGGCGTTTACGTCGCGTCGCGACAACAATCGGCGGCGCGCGCTCTGAGGCAACAGAAGACTTCCGTACCCGTGGGCATGCAGGAAGAAGACGACTATGAGCCGGCTGAAATCGTTGCTGCGCACGCGTCCCGCGCGGCCGCACGCCCAACTTCCATGCTGATGGAAGGAATCAAGGAAGAACTTTTCCAGCTTGAGATCGAGCGCAAGCAAGGCGAAATCTCGCAGGCGGATTATGAAAAAGCCAGAACCGCACTCGATCAAACTCTGGAACGTGCCTTGAAGCGTGAGGCACAGAGAGCCTGAGTGATTGCCTGCCTCATGCTTTAATGGCGCATGGCCTACTCATGGTTCATACTCCTGCTCACCATCGCGGGCACGGCCTTCTTGTTGTTGCTGCTGCAGGGAACGTCTTTTGGTGATGTTCTTCACGAACGCATTCCCGACCGGCCTCGGCGGCGGCTGTTTGTAGCTTCGGTCAGTTTCTTTCTCACCTTCGCCGGAGTCCGGGCCGCGGTCTATGCCATCGAGCACCAGATTCCTCCCTTTCATTTCATTCAATCCGGCGGACGGCACATTCATCACCTGGTCTTCGGAATCCTCATTCTCCTTCTCGTCGGCTACGGCTGGCTGGCTGAAGTCGGCACCGGCGCTGACCATTCGTCAATTCTTCTGAGTCGGCTGATGTCGATCCTTTACGGCGCTGGCGCCGCACTCACGCTCGATGAGTTTGCTCTCTGGCTGAACTTGCGCGACGTCTATTGGGCGCGCGAGGGACGCGCCAGCATCGACGCCATCGTTCTGTTCGGATCCCTACTGGCCGCCAGCGCTTGGGGCGCTCCACTGTTTCAATCACGCCGCAAGAAATAATCTGGCGGACACCTTTTAGTCGTCCGCCGGTTCCGCTTTACCCAGTCTGAACGACTCTCGGCTAAACCTTGCCGAATGAGCAGGATCTTCGTTGCGACCTTCCGCTGCGGTTGGGCGCTTTACCTGCGCATCGGTCACTCAGGCTGGGCGACAAAACTGCCGCTAGGTACCGGAATCACACGGTTCCCTTCAGGAGAGACAACTCATTTCAGTTGCGGTCATCCCCAGCGGCGTTTTCCACACCCTACCAGGCATTCAGACCACTTTTCAGAAGTTCCCGCAGGAGTTCAACAGCTTGGTCAGGACCTGCAGTCCAAGAGTCTATCTGCGGCGCAGTCGGATTTTGCCAGCTTGAAGAATATCGGAGCGCAGAGCTCGGCCACGACATCCTAGAACAACAGTCCCATCGCCCAAGCCTTCAACCAACCGGCCAGGGATCTTCAGTCCGGCAACCTTTCCGAGCTCAGCAGGACTTTAAGACGATCCAGCGGGATTTCGAAAATCAATCCGCGCCGGACCAGACTCAGGCACCGTAGTCACACCATCATCATGGCGGCGGATCCAGTCAGATCAGTCAACTGCTCGACCAGCCCGGCACTGCGCTGCAGGCGGGCGATCTCTCCGCCGCGCAACCGGCATACGCATCGCCGACCCAGCAGTTCCAGCAATCGTCGCAGAACAGCGGAGTGCAAACGGAGCCTATGTCGGTGTCTGGTTCGCACAGCGTTGCATCCCATGCTGTGACTGGCCGCAATCCGCCCCTCGGCTCCTGGTTGCATCCCCTAGCCGGGCTTAACATCTAACTGGGTGAGATTGAAAGCTATGGGAAACGCATTTAAGACGGCATTTCTGCTCACTGCGTTAACGCTGCTGCTGATGTTCATTGGGCGGTACTTTGGTGGGCAGAACGGGATGCTGCTGGCCCTAGCGTTTGCCGCCGTGATGAACTTCGTCTCCTATTTTTACTCCGACAAGATTGCGCTCGCCATGTACCGGGCGCAACCGGTGACGCGCGAGCAGTTGCCGCGGGCCTATGCTGCGGTGGAGCGACTGACCCAGAAGATTGGGATCCCCATGCCGAAGATTTACGTGATCCCGACCGAGTCACCCAATGCGTTCGCCACGGGCCGCAACCCGAAGCACGCGTCGGTGGCCGTTACGCATGGCATTTTGGGGCTGCTGAACGACGAGGAGTTGGAAGGCGTGCTGGCTCACGAATTGGGACACGTGAATAATCGCGACATCCTTATCAGTTCGGTGGCGGCAACGATTGCCGGCGCAATTACCATGCTGGCCAGCATGGGGCGCTTTGCCATGATCTTTGGCGGGATGGGAGGCGGCGACCGCGACCGGCGCGGTGGCGGGCTTTCGGCGCTGGTCATGCTGATCGTCGCTCCGATTGCCGCAGGCCTGATCCAAATGGCGGTATCGCGCTCGCGGGAATATCAGGCAGACGCCACCGGCGCGCATTTCACCGGAAACCCCTATGCGCTGGCGAGCGCTTTGCAGAAACTGGACGCTTATTCGCGGCGCGTGCCCATGGCGGCCAGTCCATCGACCGCGCACTTATTTATTATCCAGCCCCTGCTGGGAATGAATTTTGGAAGCTTGTTTTCAACCCATCCCCCCATTGCCAAGCGGATTGAGCGTCTGACCGGTCGCCCAGCGGAGTTTATGCAGTGAGCAGCTCTCAGCCGTCAGCTTTTGGCTTCAGGCCTCTGGCTTCTGGCTCCTAAATCCTGTCACAGCCTCCGCTATCCGACAGCGTGTCATCCCCCGCCAAGCGAGGGAACTTGGTCTTCCTCCTGGCTCGAACTTATCGCAAGAATGCTTCGAGCTCGCGTTCTGAAGGGTGGCAGTAAACCCAAAGTGCCTCGCTTCGCTCGGGACGACGCGCTTTATGAAGTTCTGAGATTAGCTGACGGCTGGGGCTATGACATCGGTAACTCCGCCGCTTGCATGTCTGATAGTAAAATCCATCCAATGTCGCCTGAAACTGCCATAGCCGTGTCCTACAAAGCCGCCGAGTTGGAAAAAGCCCTTCGCCGCGTGATTCGCGGGAATGATGAAGTGGTACGGCTCGCCCTGGTCAGCATCTTCGCCCGCGGACATCTTTTGATTGAAGGCGTCCCCGGAGTAGGCAAAACCACGCTCGGGCAGGCGTTGGCTCGCGCTATCGATTGCACATTTCAACGAGTGCAATTCACTAGCGATATGCTTCCGTCCGACGTGCTCGGAATCTCGGTGTATTCAGCGATGGAACAGGTTTTCGAGTTCAAGCGCGGCCCGGTCTTCACCAATGTGCTGCTGGCGGACGAAATCAATCGTACTACGCCGAAGACGCAATCCGCCCTGCTGGAAGCGATGAATGAGGGCCAAGTAACGGTCGACGCGCATTCCTACGAATTGCCGCAGCCCTTCCTGGTGATTGCCACCCAGAACCCGGTGGAACATCACGGAACGTATCCCCTCCCAGAGTCGCAACTTGATCGATTTTTGATGCGAGTGAGGATGGGGTATCCCGATGCCACGGCGGAGCGCGTGATTCTGCGATCGGAGGCGGGAGCAGCTCACTTGCAGGAGTTGCAGCCCGTGCTTACGGCCGCGGACGTGCTGGAGATG
This sequence comes from Candidatus Acidiferrales bacterium, assembly GCA_035603655.1. Classification (GTDB taxonomy): domain Bacteria; phylum Acidobacteriota; class Terriglobia; order Terriglobales; family Acidobacteriaceae; genus Sulfotelmatobacter. The sequence goes on from DATNKA010000428.1 coordinate 12,661, forward strand.
CAGGAAGCCGTCAAGCGTATTCGCGTGGATGAATCTTTGGTAACGTACGCGCTCGAGATTGTGAAGCGGACGCGAGGGTCGGAATATCTATCGCTGGGAGTTTCACCCCGCGGCGCGCAGGCGCTCTATCGCGCAGCCCAGGCCATGGCCTTTCTCGATGGCCGCGGTTTCTGCACCCCGGAAGATTTCAAACCGCTGGCCGTTCCCGTCTTCGCCCATCGCGTGGTGGTCAACGGGCAGTATGCCTCGACGATGAAAAAGTCTGAGCAGGCTGACCAGGTGCTGCGCGAGATCGTTGAGAATGTGGCCGTCCCGGTATAGGAACTACTGAAACTCCAAACTCGGCTCGCCTTGATAAGGCACAACTTCAGTCGTGCCGTAAATCCTCCCAAGATCCAGCGGGCTTTGGCGCCGGAGGCACTCTTTCATTGCGGTGATCCTTTACAATCTCTCAGTTTTTCGAACTCCAGGCTTTTGACGTGACTATATAATTCTCCGCTATGTCCTTCCTTCGTTTTCTCATGCTGCTATCGCTCGTCTGCTGGATTGGTGGACTAATCTTCTTTGCTTTCGTGCTGGCACCGACGGCATTTTCTGTTTTGCCTACAACTCATCTCGCTGGCAATGTTGTCGGACGCGCGCTAGGAAAGCTACATTGGATCGCCATTTTTTCTGGAATTGTTTTTCTGGGCAGTTCCCTGCTCTACAACCGCCTTACTGACGGAACACCGCATGTGTTTGCGACCCGGCACGTGCTCCTCTGCCTGATGCTTGTGCTCACTCTGATTTCGCAGTTTGGAATAATTCCGCGCATGGACGTCTTGCGGGCATCGCTGGGCGAAGTGAAATCAGTACCGATTGACAATCCCGAGCGCGTGCAGTTCGATGCGCTGCATGTATGGTCAACGCGTGTGGAAGGAGCAGTTCTGTTGTTCGGGTTGGTGGTTGTGTATTTGACTGCTCGCGCCTTATAGCCGCTGGCTCGAGCCAAGGCTTTAGCATGGCGATTGGGCAATATCCTCCTCATCATTTATCCTGAAACGTTGGCCGACCGTCATTGAGCCCACCGTGGGTGGTCGCTCTAAGCTCGCGTCGGCGTGGCAATCCACAAGAAATCTGGGAGCTAGCAGCTAGAAGCCTTCACTTATGAAAACTGGAATCATCGGCCTGCCTCAGGTGGGCAAGACATCCTTGTTTCGCATTCTGACTAAAGCGCATCTTTCCGATCAGTCTCGTGCCAATCCGCGGGAGGCCCATATTGGCGTAGCCAAAGTACCGGACGATCGGCTCGATCGCCTGGCCGCGCTTTACAATCCGAAGAAATTGACGCACACATCGGTTGAGTACGTTGACGTTGGAGCCATCGGCCAGGAAGCGTTGAAAGACAGCGCTTACGCCGCTCATCTGCGCAACGTGGATGCTCTGGCGCACGTGGTGCGCGTGTTTGACGATCCGTCGGTGCCGCATGCGGGGGAGATTGATCCGCTAAAAGACATCAAAAATGTGCAATTCGATCTCCTGGTCAGCGATCTTGGACAGATTGAGAAGCGCCTGGAGCGTCTGGAAAAAGATCTGAAGAAGATGAAGACGCCAGAACTCGAGAGAGAATTCGAGTTGCTGAAGCGCGCCAAGGCTCAGGTGGAATCCGACAAGCCGTTGCGCGAAATGGAGATGACTGCCGAAGACAAGAAGCGAATCAAGGGATTCATGTTCCTCAGCGAGAAGCCGATTTTTTATGTGCTCAACATCGGAGAGTCGACCGAACTCGGCAAAGAACTGGAAGAAGCGGTGAACAAGTACGGCCTGACCGAAATCGCGTCTCGGCCGAATGCCGCGGCTACGGCAATTTGCGGCAAGGTGGAAGCGGAACTGGCGGAGATGAGCGACGCGGATGCGGCGGAATTCCTGTCCAGCTACGGATTGACGGAGAGCGGACTGGTGCGTCTGATTCGGACCACCTACAAATTGCTCGGCTTGATTTCATTCTTCACCGCGGGCGAAGATGAATGCCGCGCCTGGCAGGTTCCGGCCCATTCGCGCGCGCAGGAAGCGGCGGGAGCGATCCACTCGGATCTAGAAAAACATTTCATCCGCGCCGAAACCATCCGCTGGGATCAACTGCTCGAAGCCGGGTCGGAAGCGAACGCTCGCGCCAAGGGCACGTTGCGGCTGGAAGGAAAGGACTACATCGTGCAGGATGGGGACGTGATGCATATCCGGCACTCGGGCTAATTGCACAACTCGGCCACGCAGGCACCACGGAGAAGGTCAAGGAATTGGGTTTCTCAGCGTCTCTGTGCCTCCGGGTTCATGTATGGGAACTGATATCATCCTCGCCAACCGCACATGAGCGCCATTGTCATCAGCATTCTGCTTGGCCTGACGGCGGCTGCCGCCAACGTTTTTGGCGGCGCGATTATTGTGCAGCGCAACTGGGAGCGCCGCTACTTGCGCTACTTCGTGGCGCTGGGCGCAGGCTTCATGCTGGCTACTGCTTTGATTGAGATGGTGCCGGAAAGTCTGGAACTGCGCGGCCGGAGCGCGGCGTTTTTAATTCTGCTCGGTTATTTGATCGTCCATTTCTTCGAGCATACCGTTACTCCCCACTTCCACTTTGGCGAAGAGACCCACAAAGACGAGTTCATGCATTCGCACAAGGGATACTCGGTGCTTCTGGGACTGATCATCCACACATTTTTCGACGGCATCGCGATAGCATCTGGATTTCTGGTCTCAACTGCTTTAGGTTGGATCATTTTTTTCGCCGTGTTCCTGCACAAGATTCCGGAAGGCTTTACGGTAAGTTCGGTGATGCTGGCTAGCGGCCGCAGTCGAGGAACGGCTTGGGGGGCATCGGTGATCCTCGGGGGAGCAACGCTCGCGGGCGTTCTCACCATGGCGCTGTTTCGCCATCACGTAGCCGCCGGCTTGCCGCTCTCGGCTGGTGTGACGATCTATGTGGCAGCTTCGGATTTGGTTCCGGAAGTAAACAGGGAACCGGCAATGAAAATGGCGCTGCTGGTCTTCGTGGGCGCAGGATTGTTTTTCCTGCTCGAAAGTTTGTTTCACCTGCATTAATGGGAGTTCGCAGATCAAGGCTTGTGAGACTGATCGAGCGGCAATTTAACTCTTCCTTTTGTGTTCCGGTAGTGGAAGGATGCGCAATCCCGGGATCTTTTCGCGGTCCTTCGCAATCGAGGTCACCAGAACCTCGTCTTTGGTGGTGGTGGCGGCCGCAAAACAATCGGTGTAAGGAAGGCCGTGACCGGCTTTGAGTTGAGCGGCTTTCGCCGTTACCTCTTCCCCGGCATCGAGCACCGCGAGCGGCGACCACTTTACGCCATTCAGCGATCCTGGCAGTTTCTGCGAAGCCCTCAACTTTGGCAATAGTGTAGTAGACCTCGCTCCAGTTGATCACCGACATAGGAAGCGGCCGCTCCGCATCGAACAGCTCGACCTCCTTTTCCAGGAAGGCGATGCGCGTGCCTTCATCAATCTCGAACCTGCGCCGCATTTCGACGGGGACTACAACTTGGCCTTTGGCTTTGACGGTTGCATACTCGATTGTCCTGGTAAAACCTCTACCACCTAGTTTTACCTTCCATCAATTAGTAATGCTTCTAACCCGAAGATGGATTTCCATCGGTATTGTCATTACGCTCTATTCCAGCTGGAAACAGTCCCCCGGGGCACAAAAAGAGCGCAGGAGACTCTCCCGCGCTCAGGCGAAGCGAACCTGCTTACGCCCCGGCTAAAACCGGTTCTACTCCATAGATTGAGTGCCACGAGGTTGCAGCTTTGAGTTTATCGTTGACGTTGTTGATGTTCTTTACGCCTTCGGTTTCGAGCCACTTGCGGAACGCCGCCGCACCCTGCTTGGCATAAATCGGAATACCCTCTTTCCACGTGGCGCGCCCGCAGAGGACACCGTTGAACTTCACTCCAGATTCGCCCGCGAGTTCAAGCGTTTCGCTGAACTCCGCGTTGCTTACTCCGGCGGATAGATAAATGAAAGGCTTGGTGGCTACGTTCGCAGCCTTGTGGAACAGGTCGATCGCTTCCTTCTTGCTATACGCTTTTTGTCCGCCGAACGACTTCGTGCCCTCGACGAACTTCATGTTCACCGGCACTTCCACCTTCAGTACGTCCACGCCGTACCGGTCTTTGCTGAACTCTCGCATGCTTTGCGTAACAATCTCGGGTTTCTTCTTCGCGTACTCCAATCCTTTTTCGTCTAACCCTTCGTCGTAGCCGACAAACTCGAGAAAAAATGGAATGTCGTTGGCGCGGCATTCGTCGCCGATACGCTCCACCCATGCGTGTTTCTTGTCATTAACTTCTTTCGGATCGAATGGCGTGTAGTAGAGCAAAATCTTTACACAGTCCGCTCCAGCTTCTTTCAATCGCCGCGCCGACCAATGATCAAGCAGATCGCCCAGGCGTCCGGGACCGGTTTTATCGTAACCAGTTTTTTCATAGGCGAGCAGTAGACCGGCATTTTTGGCGCGATGCTTGGAAGCGGGCAGTCCCCACTCGGGATCCAGCAGGATGGCGCTGGCATGCGGCGTCAGCACTTCGGTGACCAGCGTTTTGAACTCCTCCATCATGGCGTCGCTGACTTCTCCGCCCTTTTCTTTGGAGAGCGATTTCTGCAGCGAGCCCCGCTGATCCATCGCAGCAGCCGCAATTACACCGTGATCGTTCGAGACCTTTCTGAGACCACCAAGTTTTCCAGGGGTAAGCTTCATAGATTCCTCCAGGCCAGCATCAAGAAGATGAATGCGTGAAACAGGTAATTGTAAACCACCTCAGAGGGAAAGAGACCGAAGTGTACAGCGGGAGTGAAAACAGCGAGCCTACGCCGCCCAGTTCTAAATGGCAGGAAGCACTGCTTCCTCTGGACGGAGCTTGCGGAATCGCCGCAAAACCTCCTCGGGTCTTTTCTGGCGGATGTAGATGCAGATGTTCGTGTCCAGCATATACCGAGGTTCCATCACGGCCCATTGCGCTTCTGCGTCCTGCCCTTCTCGCGCTCGGCCGCGGTAAGGTCAAAATCATCGGGTAAGTCCGCCAACGGACCGGACGCGCAAACCGTGGCAAGATGATCTCATCCCCGCGCCGAAAGATTTCCACCTCTGGTTTCGCTGTTCAACCTAAATTGCTTCGGCGGTCGCGCCGCCTGGCTGTTCCCCGATCTGAATACCCCCGCTGGGCGCTGTCCCTCGGCGTAAATCTCGATATACACCTGAATGTACAAGGCCGCATGAAATCGCAAAACGACCAGCGTCTCCGGGGCTGAGCGGACCGCTGCCCAGTCAGCGCCCTGCCGTGCCGAACACGCGCTAGTTCTGTTGTAAAGATCAGGGCTTCGTCAATCCACCGAGTGCCTGGCGGTGTATCCGTCGCGGGCAACAACTTCAATTTTCTGGTCTTTGCCTTTCTGGTCTTTCACTTTCAACTGGCCGCCATCGGGTGCTACGACCTGCACCTTCAGCTTACGGTAGGTGCCGTCCAACTTGTCGTTGGTGGGCCGATAAGTAATCGAATATTGATTGCGGATGTCAGTGGAGATATCGTGGAACAGCTCCGGCATTTCGCCTTCGAAACGCGGAAAGTAAGCGCGGCCGCCGGTCATGGCGGCGAAAGTGCGCATTTCGTTATCCGCCTGCAGGTAATCCATGTTGCTTACCGGGATACCCATCCCATGAGGCGCGGAGCGGCCGCGAGCCTCATACATTTCGCGGATGATCCATCCCACGCTGACCGGAAAGATTGTGACATCCTTCGTGTCTTTTATCTTCTTTGTGATCTTGTCCAGCGTCAGTTTGCTGAATGTATCCACGCCCGTGGTTACCAGAATGATGTACTTCTTCCCCTGCACGCGATCAAGACGATCTAGCGTGTCATACAAAGCGTCAAATAGATTGGTCTCGGAGAATCCCGGAATACGCAACTGGTTTAGCGCACCGTAAACCGCCTTCTTGTCCTGGGTGAAATCCACCAGCAGGTGCGGCTGCATGTCATAGTAGGAAACTGCAATCCAATCGTCCTTTTGGAGCGTGTTGGCGAAGGAATATGAAGCTTGCAACGCCTGGATCATAAACGCGTAGTTGGTGGACGCGAATTCCACCAGCAATACCGCAGTGATGGGAGCTTTTGACACGGTGAAGCTGCTGATGCTCTGTGGCGCGCCGTCTTCATACAAACGGAAATTATCCTGCTTCAGGTTAGGCACGAACTGCCCGCTTTTGGTAGTCACCAGCACGTCGACGTTGACCAGCGGGGCGTTCACCCGAATGGAATAGTCCGGCATGCCTTCCACTTTCTTAGGGGAAATCGGCTGCGGGGGCGGAGGCGCTTCCTCGGTTTTTCTCTTTGGAATGGAGTATGGACCGATGTCGCCGCCGGGACCACCGGCCTCGGCGGGAGCATCCTGCTTAGGCTTGCCGTTGTCGCTGCCTTGCGGCGCAGTCTGCGATTGGTCCTGGGCGGACGCGGGAATGACGCTGGAAAGCAACGACAGCGAGACGACCGTGGCCAGCATCCATGTGGCGAGATCTAGCCAACTGGAGCGCCGGTTTCTAGTGAGAAAATTGGCCAACATTTGTAAACCCCGACGATGTAAATAGATTCTTGGGACGGAAAAGTCCCTGTGCTAGTATAGACGCAGGGATTCGCTATTGGGATGTTTTGCCCGGCTCTCGTATTTCCCCTGCCGGCAACGACTTACAATTTGGCGAAATCTAATCCAGTAGAGCGGGCCCCCGAAGTCCCGTCAGGCGTCGTAAATGAAAAAATTGGTTTCCGCATTCTCCGCCGTTTGCCTGTTTTTCTCCTTGATCGCGGTCGCGCAAAAACCTGATTCCGCGCAGACTCCGTCCACCATCCCGGTAAGCCAGATTCATGTTGGCATGCGTGGCATAGCCTATACCGTCTTTCAAGGCGTGAAGCCCGAGTCCATGGAAGTGGAAGTGCTCGGCGTGCTCCGCAACGTGAATGGCCCGAAGGGCGACGTGATCCTGGTACGTTTGCATGGACAAAAGGTGGAGTACACCGGCGTCGTGGCCGGCATGAGCGGCAGTCCGGTTTACATCGACGGGAAACTGGCCGGCGCGCTTGCTTTTCGCATTGGCGAATTCTCTAAGGAGCCGATTGCCGGCGTTACACCCATCGCCGACATGCTCGAGATCAATGCCCTCGACCGTTCCCCCGCGGAAGAGACCGCCGCGGTTAAGCCCGCGATCAGCGTGATTGCCGGAAAGACCGCCTCTCCCGGCGAAATTTCCACGATGCCGAACTCGGCGCAGGATCCGGCTGGAAGTTTCGCCAATTACCTGAAGCCTATCGAGACACCGCTGGTGTTCAACGGATTTTCCGAACAGGCAATTCATCTTTTTGCCGGGCAGCTTGGGTCTGCCGGAATTGTGCCGGTGATGGGCGCGGGTTCAGTGAGCGACGATAAGCAGCCAGAACCAGTGGAAGCTGGATCCGCGATCAGCGCAATTCTGGTGCGTGGCGATATGGATATCGAGGCCACCTGCACTGTGACCTACGTTGACCCCCAGCGGCTGCTGGCTTGCGGACATCCCCTGTTGCAATTCGGTTCCGTCGACCTGCCCATGAATAAGGCCGAAGTGCTGGCCACTCTGCCTTCGCCGCTCAACGCCTTTAAGATTGTGAATACAACCGAGCCTGTGGGAACCTTCATCCAGGATCGCCACACCGGGATCATGGGCGTCTTCAACCGCCAGCCTGAAATGATTCCAGTCACGTTGAGCATCCATAGCAGCACAGGGATGAAGCAGTTCCATTACGAAGTGCTGAATAATCCCAAGCTGACCCCGGTGGCGTTGATGGTGACGGTATTTAACGCGCTACACGGTGTCAACGAGTTCGGCGAGGAGATTACATACCGTCTCTCGGGCAGCATCGGTGTGAAAGGATTTCCCGATGTCACGATGCGCAACATGTTCGCGCCTTCCGAGAATGCGCAGCCCGCGGCCATGCAAGCTGCAATTTCCCTGGGCGAGCGCTTCGGCCGCATCTATGACAATCCCTATAGCGCCGCGGCCGTTGCCGGCGTGAAGCTGGATTTCGACCTCGTCCGCGAGCGCCGCTGGGCCCGCCTGGAGAGCGCTCGAACCAGTGTGACCGAAGCTCGTCCTGGGGAAGAGATTATGCTCGAAACCGTGCTCGCGCCCTATCGCGGCGAGCGCATTGTGCAGCAGATTCCGGTAAAAATCCCGACCTCCGCAAGTAAGGGAACTCTGCGCATTCTGGTGAGCGACGGCGAAACGCTCGACCACATCAGCCGTTCGAATGCCGCGTTCGGGCGCAAGCTCGATCTGGCCTCTACCATATCGTTGCTCAACAAAGAGCACTCCAACAACCGCGTCTACGTGTCGTTGCTCGAAGCCGATCCCGAAGCCCGGGTGGCTGATAAAGTGATGCCCACGCTGCCCATCTCCATTATGAATGTGATGGATGGTATGCGCGGCAATCAGGAAATGATCGTCAGCGGCGAATCAAACGTAGACGAAACCGCAACCGCCGCTCTGGATTATGTAGTGTCAGGAGCTCAGCTGCTAACGGTGACGGTGAAGTAGGCTAGCGTGGAGTGGTTCTGTGGCAATGCTTGTGTGGCAGGCCTGTGTGGCGCGGGCACTCTTGCCCGGCGGACTCTAACCACGAGCAAGCCGCAATTACAGTCCAGAGGCCGCCACATTCCGGCCCAAAGCCATTCATCCGATTCTGGTGTGTCCACCAGTCCGCGTCTGACTGGGCTTTATCGAATGTAATCAATCGTTTCTCGCAGGCTTTCGTTCCCCGCAGCACGTGATCGAGGGATTCGTCTTGCCACAACCCTCCAACCCGGTTAGCTACGTTATGGACGCCGCGCAGAGGCCGTCTTGATGGCCCGAAGGATTTCCGGCAAAGCGAAAGTCCAACTGTCCGCATCCGCAGCGCTGTAAAAAGCAAATGCACATGGTCCGGCATGACAACCACCGCATGTAGATGGATGGTCTTAACCGTTGTCATGAAAACAGGGTTGGAGAAACAGCCTTCGTGCTTGGCAAGAGAGGGTAAAGCGAGGGGATGTTCGAAAGGTCACGAACGGTGGACGTTCGTCCGGCTGATAGTGCGGCAGCCGACGCCGGTATTGGGAGCGCCGGAAGCTCGCTGTGGACATGAGGAATTGCCTCGCCCACGACGATACCTTCACTATGGCACGAATCGGTTGCACATCTGAAATTTCTCGCGGTTGAGGTGCCGGATCGGAACTCGGAATTCGTGCCCGTAGCCAGATCTCGCGGGCAGGAGTGCCCGCGCCACACAAGCAAAACCAATAGGACAATCAAAACAGCGCCAACCCTGCCTTCTCCATGTGCCTGAAACCATCCGTAGCCCAGGCAGCCAGCACCATCAGCGTCGCGTTATATCCGACGTGCGCCAGAAAGCTTGACGACACCGACTTCGTCACCGCACGCACTGCCGTAAGCACAATGCCGACCAGAACGATGATAAGCACCGCTGACCACGAACGATACTGCACGTAGTGGATCAGTCCAAAGGGCAGCGCGGTCAGAATAATTCCCCAGAACGCTCCTATGCGGCGCGCCAGAACTGGATACATAAATCCGCGGAAAAAAAGTTCCTCCATCAGCGGGCCGAGGGTGACGGCGAAGGCCGCGGTCAGATAGGCATCCGTGGGATGCTCGAAGAATTGATCGAACGGCGTGGTCTTCGGCATGGGCAGAAATCGCCCCAACACGTCGAGACCGAGCATGAGGATGCCAATGCCTAAAAGACTGAACCCAGCCATGCCGGGCCAATTCCAGCGGATCGCCGACCAGAATCGGGTGTGATATTTCACCTCCAGCAGCAGGATCATATAAATCGCGACCACGCCGTAAGCCAGGAACTCGGAAAGCAGAGCCAGTACGGGTTTCTGCGCGACGTCGACCCAACTCATGTGCGGATAAGCAAATCGGCGCGCCCCAAAGACGATAGCCAGCTGCACAATGAAAACCATTCCAATCGTAAGCGCAGCGATGCGAAGGACGTCCCATCCGCTCCAGACTGGGTTTTCGCCAGCGCGGGGCGCAGCAGGGGGTGGCGCCTCAATCGGCGCGGGCAAGTAGCTGACTGGGGGCGCAGACAGCTGCGTCTCGCCATTTGGTGGCTGCGGAACAAATTGCGGGTTGTCGGATGATGACAGATAGATCCTTCCGGCAAACCGAGCGCTAGTCGCTGGCGCCTATCTCGCCGAATGCCTGATGGAAACTGTTCGGTGCAATCAGATTCTACTTCAGGTTCTCGCTTCCCATCAGCAGCAGAAAGGTCAACAGATATCCACAGAAAGATTCTGAATTCTTCTTGACAGAGATGCGCGGGGTCTTTACTGTTCAGCCGCAAGCTTGATGAGGCTGTCCCAACGAGGGGGCTCGGACGGGCAGACTGGCAGTTCTCATCGGCTCCTTCCTCCCAAATGGCTGCGTCCGCGCGGACGCACTTATCCACTATCTCGAACCTAGCCCGTGGTGTGCCCGGCGTGAGCTAGGTGTGCACTACGCCAACCGCCACTCCGAGCTGCTGCGATGTTTGACAACTACTCTTTCAAAGGCAAGCCCCTCAAGGCAAGGAGACTTTCGATGAATATACAGCAATTGTTGTCATCCGCCCGCAAGTACCGGAGGAACTTTCTCCGGATTCTCTTCACTATGATCGCCCTAGCCAGTTTCTCATCCGGGCAAGCGATTCCCGGAACGCTAACCGACTCGGAAAGTACAACATCCGTAGTTGAAAATGATTGCACCATCACCACACACAGTTACGCTTGGAAATTCACTGACCCGGCCGGCGTCGCCCACTCATTCCCTGGAGTAAGTGATTTAATCACATGGTCGGGGGCGGAACGATGGTGTCTCCAGGGACCTCAGTTCAGTCCCTTATCCACGTGGTCTAGCGACGGTTGGTACTATCTGCAAGGAACGACTGGCAGCGCAACTGCAGAGAAAATCACAGCTGCGGCCGG
>DATNKA010000429.1:0-4545 GCA_035603655.1 Candidatus Acidiferrales bacterium
CGAAGATCGTCGGTGCGACGCAGCATTACGGCGCTGGCTGCCAGAAAAATGACGACAGACGCGCCGGCAACAATCGAAACTTTGCGGCGCTGCTTCATTTCAGATTCCTATGTTCGAAGATGAGTACCGCGGCGCTCAGAGCCATTGCCGCGTAAAAAAATGCGTACAGCGTATTGTGCCAGATGAGTTGTCCGGCGACCGGGTGTTCATGGGCGATTGAGCTGACCACATTGAAGGCAGAAAAATTCGGCACCAGATAGGCTGCGCCAGTCACCAGCCAGCGCGTAAATCCATGTGCCATGCCAGCAAATCCGCGCAGATCTTCGGCGAAGCTGCCGATCACGAACAGGGAGAAAGCGAAGACTGCGGAAAGCAAGGGTGAAGAAAACGACGAGAACAGCAAGGCCAACGAGCAAATGATCAGGAATTCGAGAATGATGAAATAGAGAGCAACCAGTATGAGCGCGTCAGCGCGAACGAATTTATGCGATACGTAAAACAACGCGGCAAAGACGCCGATGGCCATGAAGAAAGTATTCACTACCAGCGTGCCCGCAAGTCCAAAGAACTTCCCTACAATGAACTCCCACCTGCGAACCGGGCGAGAGAGGACGGTGTAGAGCGTACGTTTTTCGATTTCCTTGGAAACCAGGCCGATACCGATGAATATGGCGATCACAATCCCAAACAAGGAAACCGCGGTAAGTCCAAGATTGATGACTACCAACTTTTCGATTTCGATGGAAATCTGGCCTACCAGGATCGCTGCTCCCGAAAGCAGCAGGGCGAATGCAATAAGGTTGTAGAGCACACGATCCCGCACCGCTTCGCGAAAGGTGTTGGACGCAATGTGGACGACACGCGCTTTCATGTTGTTCTCCTCATGCGGTTGGCTTCATACGGTTGTCCCAGCCATAGTTTCGGCGCGGCGCAGCTTCTCCACGAAATAGGCTTCGAGTGAAGTGCGCACGGGCGTTATCGCAATCAAATGCAGGCGCTCGCGACGCAGCGCGTCGATGGCCGCATCCTGCTGAGTTTCGTCGACGATGGCTCGGACCGTATCTCCGGTGACGTGGCATTCGGCTGCCAGAGCCTTGATCGAGGCAGGCACTTGCGAACCCCGCCAGGTTACCTCCACTTTGCTCTGAACGCTGGAGGTCAAATCAGCAACCGCGCCGATGCCGCGAAGTTCCCCTTTGTTAATGATAGCGACGCGGTCGCAGAGCGCTTCGGCATCGGAAAGAATGTGGGTGGAGAAGAAGACGGTTTTGCCTTCGTGCTTGAGCTGCTCCATGAGGTCCCGCACTTCGCGCCGGCCCATAGGGTCAAGCCCTGACATAGGCTCGTCGAAGAATACGAGTTTGGGATCATGCAGAATGGCTTGCGCAATTCCAACGCGTTGCAACATCCCTTTGGAAAATTTCCGCAACTGAACCCCCTTCACGTCTGGCAGGCCGACACGTTGCAGTGTGGATTCAACCCGGCGTGAACGCTCCTTCGCGGCGACACCCGAAAGCTGAGCGTAGTAGTTGAGAAGCTCGTACGCGGTCAGATGATCGTAGAAATAGGGTTGCTCGGGTAGAAATCCAATTTGCGCCTTTACTTCCGGGTCGGTCCAATCGCGGCCCAGAAGGCGCGCCGATCCGGAGGTTGGGAAGACCAATCCCATGAGCAGCTTCAGCGTTGTAGTCTTGCCAGCACCGTTGGGGCCAAGGAATCCGAAAATCTCGCCATCTTCCACCGTGAGATGCAGAGGACTGAGGGCACACTTCGGTCGCTTGCGCCAGAACCCGACCAGATATGTTTTTTCCAAGCCAAGAATTTCGATTGCAGGCATCGGCACTCCAAAATCTTCGAGCGGAAGAAATTAATCTGCCAAAAAATTATATGAAACGCGGCAACTTTTTTGAAGAGGGCAGGGGTTACGATAGTACCGGTTGTGGTGCGATTACCGATGGCCAGGTGCCCGAGTCACGAACGTTACCGGCCTTCCCCTCGGATTTATGCGGCCCGCAGAGCGCATCTTAGATCAGCCGTGCTCCTGTGCTAACCTTTCTCAGCTCTCCTTCTACGGCTTTCCATGGATCCTTCACCCCAGGTCCGCATCGGCACGGCTGGCTGGTCTTACAAGGACTGGGACGGCATTTTTTATCCGTCAGGCATGCAGCGCAGCCGGCAGCATCCTCTTGAATACCTGGCACGCTTTTTCGATACCACCGAGATCAACACGTCGTTTTACGGACCGCTGAAGCCGGAACTGGCGAAACTTTGGTGTCGCAGAGTCGGGGCCGTGAACAGGAATTTCGTGTTCACCGCCAAGCTCTACCGGGCGTTCACGCATTCTCCGAGTGCCGTGATGGAACCCACGTCAGCCGCGACCATTCGTCCCACCGACGAAGACGAATCCCGAACGCGCGAAGGACTCGACGCCATTGCCGCCGAAGCACGATTGGGTGCGCTCCTCATTCAGTTTCCGCTGTCATTCAAGAACACTTCTCTCAACCGTGAATATCTCGATCGCTTGCTGCGGCAGTTCATCGAATATCCGCGGGTGGTGGAGGTGCGCCACTCTAGCTGGAACGATGCGGAAACTCTGGCCGCCTTCTCGCAGAAGAATGTCGGCTTCTGCAACATCGACCAGCCTGTGCTGGGACGCTCGCTTACGCCCACCGAGCACGTCACCGCAACCATTGGCTATGTCCGTCTGCATGGCCGCAACTACGCGCAGTGGTTCGATTCAGACAATCGAAACGATCGCTATAACTACTTGTACAACGAGGGCGAACTTACGGCCTGGAAGGAACGAGTCGAGAGCGTCTCCGAGCGTGCGCAAACCACATATGTGATTACCAACAATCACTTCGAGAGCAAGGCGGGGGTGAACGCGCTGGAATTAAAGGCAATGATCAGCGGCAAGCGAGTGCTGGCTCCTCCCACGCTCATACAAAAATATCCCGAGCTCAGGCGGGTCGCCGATCCCGCAGAGGATTTCGGGGAAGATTTAAATCCGCAGTTGCCGCTGCGAGCTTGAGGTGCTCATCTTCCTTCACATCTCTCGCGTGGGATCTAAGGAAGGCGAAGGCTCAGCAATAGGTTTGGGGCGTGGCTAACGGATAGCCGCTTTTGCGCCCAGCGCCATGTGATCCGACATGCGGCGCTTGTTGTAGCGGAGCGCTACATTCATAAATACATTCCCGAGACCAGTTTCAAAACATATCATCAGCGCCTCCACATCTTCGCTGGTCTTATCACCCTCGGAAGCGGTCAGCAACAGGGGTGGGTGCACCCGGAAATGAAAGCCCTGATCGTTGAGCGCGCAGACGGCATTGCCCACGACCTGATTCGCAAGTTCGAAGATAGTTTCTCTTACAAGGCCATCGGACTCGGGCAATTCCGCGCCGGCATAGTGGCTGGCCACGCGCAAGGCGGTTTGCGGCTCGAGATCCAGAATGATGCGGCCTTCGATGTCCCCGGTAAGCGCCACCATGCCGGCCACACCTTTGCGGCGATAAGCATTCTCTTCCATCGAGAGGTTGCCTACTTTGGTCGTACCCGAAAGGCCCTGCGACAACACGGCATCGGCCGCGTTGATGAAAGGCTGAATCAGCTCCATCTTCATGTGATTAGACCCCCGCGCCCGCCGCAGTGGCCACGGCGCCGTCTTCTCCCATCACATACTTTATGACTTCGTACAGCACTTCGGGTTTCACCGGCTTCTGTACGAAATGGCGCGCCCCGCGCTGCAAGGCGGCCACGATGTTTTCCTGGTAGCCCACCGAAGAGACCATGACGACACGAGCTTCGGGGTGCGCCTGAACAATCTTTTCGGCGGCCTCGATGCCCTCCATCTGCGGCATGGTGATATCCATGAGCACGATATCGGGATGCGTGCGATCAAACTCACTGATCGCGGTCAGGCCGTCCCCGGCCTCGGCTGCCACCTGCCCGCCAAAGGTTTCGATCATGCGGGCCAGATTCTTGCGCGCGAACACGGAATCGTCCACGATCAAGTAGCGAACCGGCTGCCCGTCCTTGCTGCGTTTTACTGGTGCAAACTGTTCCATAGCAATCTCCCTTTCCAATTTCATCATGGCGGTCTAAAGCCGGACAGATGACCGAAGTCACCAAACCGTCAGCAGTCTTGCCGGAAACTCATTTCAGCGGGCAGCGCGCAGAGCTTGTTCCGCCCCACCGCTGTTCCCATGGCCGCGAACGCACAGAGCCTGTAGTGTGGACGAAAGCCCCTCCAAGGCCACGACCCTGGTGGCGTATCCGCGTTCGATGGCGGCTTTGGGCATGCCGAACACCACACAGGACTCTTCGCTCTGCGCAATGGTCATACCGCCCGCTTTCTTGACCGCACCCAGCCCTTCGGCACCGTCATCGCCCATTCCGGTCATCAAAACAGCGATGCCGGAGCGGCCGAATTCCTGCGCCAGGCTGTGGAATAAAACATCTACGCTGGGACGGTGGCCGTTGACCGCCGCATCCTCATTGAGCACTACAACGTCCCCCATGGCCAGCCGTTTCACGGTCATGTGCCGG
>DATNKA010000430.1:0-12852 GCA_035603655.1 Candidatus Acidiferrales bacterium
TATTGCATTCAGCGATTGACGATCCTCACCTGTCGGCGTGGTTGTGTACTCATACCGTACTCCAAGGTTGAGACTCAGGTGCTGATTCATTTTCCAGGTATCGTTTAGGTACCAGTAGATCGCTTTCTGGTTACCGTAGTACGTGGTCGATCCGGTGCTGCGTTGACCGAAACTGTCCGGCCCGAAGTCCTCCAGATAGACCTGCGTGGCGTTGTACTCGTAGTCACCGCGAGACCGTTGGGTGAACGCCTGCGGCGAAATATACCAGCGGTACTCGCCTCCGACCTTCAGGTTGTGCTTGCCTTTTAACCAGCTCACGTTGTCCACAAACTGGTAGAAATTCTGAATGGTTGACTGCGGAGCGTTGGAGTCGGGCCCAATGTTCAGACCCGAGCCGAGATCGAAGAGGGTGATGTTGGGGAATTGGTCCAGCCCCGGGTACTTTTGTGGACCGACCACGTAATTCTGGGAGAAGCGGTTGAAGCCGAAACGAAACTCGTTGTTGATAGTAGGTGTGAACGCGTGGTATTCGCTGAAGTTGGCGAGTTCGTAAGTAATCGGGAGGGGTACAAAGAAAGCTGCCAGCTGGGCATTATTGTCCAGACTGTTCTCTTTGTTATAGATGTAACGGAAGCGGAACTGATCTTTTTCCGACATGTTGAAGTCGACGCTCTGGACAAGGTTGGTCCAGCTCTGCCAGGACGCGGGAACGATTGGCACGTTGCCTACTTCAACGTTACCGGCGGCACACGTGCCGTTGGCAGGAGCGCTAAATGAGCTGAATTTCTCCGCCCCGGAGGCCGCAGTTCCGTTATAGGTGATGCAGCCGTTTGGCGTAGTCGCCACCGGAACATACTGTGTAAAGATCGAGAAGTTGTTTTTATTGATGCCTGGATCAGTGGCGATGGCCGCCAATCCTGCAGGTGTGGGTGCAGCAACCGCACCACCACCGACCGAAATGAACCCGATGGGGTTGCGTTCAACGTTGGTAAAGAAAAACAATCTGTTCTTGATTATCGGGCCACCGAAAGTACCGCCGTAACGGTTATTGTCGAGCCGGGGATTGCTGGTCAGGCCCTGCTGCACCCAAGTTTCGTCGACGGCATTGAGGTTGCGGTTCCTGAAGTATTCGTAAAGCGATCCGTGGAAACTGTTGGTTCCGCTTTTCACGGTGGTGCTGAATTGACCGCCAGAGGAGTGGCCGAAGTCGGAATTAAATTGATTCGAGATCAAAGTAAAGTCCTCGACCGCTTCGGGCGGAACCGAGATCAGGGCTCCGGTTACCGTCTTGTTGTTATTATCCACGCCCTCGACCATGAAGTTGTTGTCGCGCGGGCGCTGTCCTCCGACCGACGGACCCGTCCCAAGCCCCATTGCATTTGCATTGGTGACGCCCGGATTCAACATGGAGAGGTTCAGAACACCCGCGCCGGTGCCGCCTGTTGAGGTCAGGCCCAAATCCTGCGACAGCTGACTGTCGTATGTCGTCTGTAGTTGCGCCGTCGTGGTGTCGACCGGCGGGGCGACCCCGGACACCTCTACCTGAGTCGCGCTGGTACCCACCTCTAACCGCACGTTTGCGGTGAGAGTGTTGTTAAGCTCGACCGGAACGTTCTCGAGAGTCGTGGTCCTAAAATTCGACGACCTCACCGTAATCCGATAAGTTCCGACGGGAAGATTCGAAAACGAATATTCACCCGCCCCTCTCGTGGTCGTTACAAGTTTCTGTCCAGTCGTCACGTGGACCGCTTCAACGCTGGCGTCATTCACTGCTGCGCCGGACGGGTCAGTTACAATTCCGGTCAAGTTACCGCTGATGGCTTGACCCTGCGCGATGCCGGCCGTCAAGGCTACCAAACTCAACATCGCAAATGCGACTAGCAGAATTCTCGAGCCCGAAAAATGTCGATTCATAAGCTTTGCTCCTGAAAAGCTGAAATTCGACTCACCTTGGTGCCCTGGCTTGGTCAAGAAGTGGGCGATGCCGCCACGCACCCAGCTGGAATCCCGTCCCCCGAACAAATCACCCTTTATGCACACCGCGTTCCAAAACAAAACAAGAGGGAAACGTCTTCTTTTGTAACGTTTTGTAAATGAATGTAAGACCGTAGGTACAATAATCGGGATGGAACCAGCCTTTGAGCTACCGATTTTGGAATTCTTCTTTACTTCCAAGGGCAGGATTTGCCCATTGATTTTCCTCTGCAGGTTGGAAGTTTAGGGCCTGCGTGGAACACCCTCAGGGACCCCGTTAAATGCCGTAATTCGCAAAATCGTCTCGCCCATGACGGCAAACGTGAACCCTCAGTAGTGCGGGGGCTTGACGGATGTAGACCTCGTTACTCCAATGATGCTGCCACATTGATCGCCGGGAGAAAGAGGCCGAAAAGGTAAAGCCGGGGGTCAGTATGGACCGCACCGCGAACCATTGGATCGAGCACCCTTCATTCGGGATAGGGCGCGTAAGCGAAGACCGCGAAGACAGGCTAGACATTGAATTCATCACCTGCGGTGCGAAGACGATCCTAAAGTCCACCGACCTCAAGCCCGCACTGTCGCCCTCGGATTAGTTGGCTGAATCTGGTCGAGCATTGGTTTGGCGAGTTAACCAGCAAGCGAATCCGCTGCGGTTCCTGCCGCAGCGTGGAGGATCTCGAAAAGGCAATCACGGAGTTCATGGCCGCTTGGAATGAGAATCCGGGACCTTCTTATCCGGCCGCCACCGTGGAATCGATCGTGCAAGAGATATCGCGCTGTCGACAAACCTTGGAACAGATTCGGCCCGGCTGTACCCTACCCCGACGGCGAAAAACGAAATCTTGAGTTGGCCAGTTATTTGTCGGACGCTGCACTAGTACTCAGAAACAAAACAACAGAAACTGTTTGTTTATAGTGTTTCGTATTTGTTTCGAACGCCCTGGTTCCAAACAAAATGGAACTTCTAACGCACATACTGATTTTGGAATGCTCTGCTCTGAGAATCAGAAATCGAGTCGACCCGAGGGCAATGTCCGCCAAACATTGCCGCGCCAGCCCCGAGAAAACGGGCCGTGTAAGCGGCCGAACTTCCTCCAAGCTTCTCACTCTGGTCACGTCGCGTGCTTAGGATCGTGACAGGCGGTACTGAGCTGATCACCGTTGCTGGAGTGGTCTGACTATCGGTGGTTCGAGGAACTCAGGAGCGGTTCTTTAAGCTGAAGACAGGCTGGAAGGTTCTCACCAATTGCCAATGTTGTTGGGCTGTCTCAGGAGAACTAACTCTCGTCAGACAGCCCAACCGCTCTGCTTTGGTTTCTGCTCCACGTGAAACTAACGCCCGTGACCGCGGCTGCCGGCAGGATCCCCGTAGATAATGCCGCGCCCATTCATTCCCAGGTAAACCCGCCCGTAGACCCGCGGGTCGGCTTGGATGATGGTGGGCCCACCGTATTGGTGGGCATCATCGTTAATGCGTACCCAGGAGTTGCCGTTGTCGTCCGAGCGATAAATCGCCATAAGGTTCAGCGGCGAGGCTTGACCATAAAGGAAGACTGCCTGCCGCTGGGTCCGTGGCGAGGCGGCTCCGACGGCGACAGAATTAGCATAGGAGACATTGGCGATATTGGCCCAGGTCACGCCGCCGTCGGTTGAATGATAGAGCCCATTGCTGCCAAGGGGGAGCCAGACGTCGCCCGGCTTGGCGAAGTTGACATTGATCACGCCGCAGCCAGAGCCGTAGCAACTGGCACTCGCCGGGAGCACAGTGGCATTGACCTGAGTAAATTCGGCCGTACCGGCGGTGGGGTTTACCGTGCCGCTGTAGAAGGCGCCCCCTGAACTGCCGCTCGAAAAGGCATAGAACAGCTGCGGTGTCACCTTGTCTGCATATACCGGGACCAAGCCAGGCAGGCCACTGGTTGCGATCCAGGAACTGCCGTTGGTAGTTGAGAACTGCGCTCCATTCGATCCGCTCCCTGGCGTCCACATAATCGTGGTTCCGCTGGCGTCGACGGAGATCGTGCCGCCATTCGAGGAATAGCCCACTCCCTGAGCACAGCTCAGCAGTGGATTCCAGTCGCTGCCGCCGTCGGTGGAGTAGGCGCCGAAGTTGCAGGGACTTGTGGAGTAGGTGGAAGGCGACTGCGCACGGACGATGAAGTTCGGGTTCTGCCCGGCCCAATCAAGGCTGCCGACACTACTCGCTACGGGATTGGTGTACATGCCGGATTGGGGCGAGATATCGAAGTTGAGGTGTTGGAAGCCTCCGATATCGCCAACGCCGCTCAGCAAGTGCGCGCCAGCCCTGGGGCTGATGAGCGCGAGCACTGCGGTCTCTTCGATGCCTTTCGCCCGGACCTGCCAGGCAGGCGCGATCCCCTGATCCGCCGCAGCGACATTTTTCGTGGCAAAGATGGTTGCTCCGGTGCCATACACCAGGTGATTGGGATTCGTAGGATCAATAAGCAAGGCGGACATCCACCACCCGAATTTCGCCGAGGGATTGGGGGAGTTGGGAAAGCTGGTGTCGCCAAAGGTCAAGTAAGGTGAGATGGGAGTGTAGACGTTGGGACTAAAGTAGTAGTTTCCGTAGGGCGGCCCATCATCGCCAGCGCTCGAAGTGATAAGCCCGAGGTTGATCCAGGAGCTGCCGCTGTCGTGCGTGACATATGCGGTATCGACGGGATACCAGCGATCCATGGTGGTAACCGCCAGCGTGCCGGAGCGGGAGGGGTCCTGGGAGATGCCGACGAATCCGCCGTAGTAACCCGACTGAAAAGGAGAATCGATCGGTGGAGTGATGTTCGTCCAAGTCTTGGTGGATGGGTTGTACTTTTCTACGATGCCATAGTCGATGACATTCGGACCGGGGAGATCATCGAATGTAACGTAAAGGTTGCCGTCGGGATTGATCAGGGCGCGCTCCGGAGCGGGGGGGTTGGTTCCAGGGGAGACGGAGAAGGGCCAGGCGATAGGTTGGCCAGGGAGGGCAGACCACGCTGCCCCGCTGTTCGTGCTTACATAGACGGTTGCGGTAGTGTAGACCCCCGCGTAGACGACACCCGCGTGGTACGGGTCAAACAGCACCCACTGGACCCCGTAAGTGTCAGTCGAGGATTGAAGTGGAAAAGTGGTCACCTGGCGCCATGTCTGTGCGTAGTCTTCGCTCAACCATAGACCGTTGAAACGCGTGCCCATGAACAGTTCGTTCGGCCGGAATGGGTTCACGGCCAGCCGCTCGCCCGCGGCGCGCCCGTTGTAGTTGGAAGCCATCTCGAAAGGTGCAGGGTAGGTCCGAAAGGTTGCGCCCCGGTCCCGCGAAACCAGGAAGGCGCAGCAGTTCGGATAGGCGTACATCCCGGCTGCGATGTAGAGACGGTCGGGATCGTTCGGATCTAGCGCAATACTTTCTGGCCCATTGAGGTTGTACTCGCTGGGTGAATGGAAATCTGTAAGCGGAATCCACTGTCGATCAAAGGGGTCCCATCGATAGACGCTTCCGATATCGGTGCGGGCGTAAACCAGTCCGGGGGCGGTGGGATGAGCGATCAATCCCGGGACGTAGCCGCCGGCAACAATGCTAACCGGGTTGAAGTCATAGCGTTCGGAAGTTGGTTGAGCGAGCAGCCATCCGGCCGCCAGAATCTGAAACAGGAGCAGGGCAAGAACGGCAGAGATCTTCCGATGGTAATGCATGGACGTTCTCCTCTCTAGAGCGGTTGAAACTTAGGGTTGAACGAAAGCGATTTAGAGGCAGTCGCTAGGACCAGATTGCCGACGGCAGCATGCCGGTCTGGCATTTGGAAGCTACCTCCGGTATGGCAATATATCACCGTAATCGTTTACGGAAACGTTTTCTTTCTTAATTTATCAACATTTTCTTGTATTTTATTGGATCGTGACGGCGAGTGAAGCCCAGGGGTACTAATGAGAGTGCTGACATTGGCGATTGTGCTGAGTGGGAGCTGTTTGGCGCAGGTTTCTGCTGGTCACTCTCCAATTATCCGATTCGAGGACATTGGAAAGCGCGCGGGCGTGGCCGTGCCCCACATATCCTCGCCTGAAAAGAGCTACATCATCGAGTCCATGAGCGGTGGGTTGGGATTTATCGATTGTGACAATGACGGAAAACTGGACATCGTCACCGTCAATGGCTCAAATGTGGATCGTTACCGCCGGGGTGGCGACCTGATGGTGACCCTGTATCGCCAGGAAGCCGATGGAAGATTTATCAACGTTACTCAGGCGGCCGGGTTGTCAACTAAAGGCTGGGGAATGGGTATCGCCGTGGCGGATTTTGACAATGATGGTCGACAAGACCTTTACGTAACTGGCTACGGCCATAATGTTCTCTACCGCAATCTGGGAAACTGCAAGTTCGAGGATGTTACCGAGAAAGCCGGCCTGCGAGCCGGAGGCTTTAGCGTGGGAGCCGCTTGGGGTGACTACGACAGGGACGGTAATGTGGACCTCTTCGTGGCACGGTACGTCCGGATAGACATCAATACCTTACCTACAGTCGGATCCGATCACCATCCTTGCTCGGTTATGGCGGTTCGGGTGCAGTGCGGGCCCAAGGGCTTGCCGGGCGAAACCAATCTGCTATTTCACAATCGCGGAGATGGCACATTTGAAGAAGTCTCCCAAAAAGCCAGAGTAAGCGAGGCTGGAGGCGCGTATAGTATGCAACCAATTTGGTTCGACTACAACAATGACGGATGGCCCGACTTATTTGTAGCGAACGACGTCGGAGCTAACTTCCTCTACCGTAACAAAGGCGACGGTACATTCGAGGACGTCAGCCTAATTTCTGGGTCCGCATTGGACGAGGCGGGTAGAGAGCGCGGATCGATGGGGGTAGATGCCGCGGATTTCGACCATGATGGACAACTGGATCTGTTCGTCACCACTTTCGGCTCACAGCCTGACGCTCTCTACCGCAATCGCGGAGCAGCGGGATTCACCGACGTAGAGTCATCGGCGCATCTGGCGTTGCCAACCTACCCATATGTGGGGTGGGGCACAGCCTTCTTTGACGTGGATAACGATGGGTGGTCCGACATCCTGGTAGCCAACGGCTACGTGTATCCTCAGGTCGAATCCATCCCCAGAGCGGGACACTATCTGGAGCCGATACAATTGTTCCGCAACCAACACGACGGAACATTTGAGGACGTCTCTGCCGCCTCTGGTGTGGGCGGCCTGCCTTTACGGTCCCGGCGTGGCGCTGCCTTCGGCGACATTAACAATGACGGCAAGATCGATGTCTTGATTTTGAATGTCGACGATCCACCCACCTTGCTGATCAACCGCAGTCGGAACACGAATCATGCAGTGATTTTTTCTCTGGTGGGGAGCAAGAGCAATCGATCTGGTATTGGCGCTCGTGTGACGGTGACGGCTGGAGATCTGAAACAGTTCAACGAGGTGCGCGGCGGATCCAGCTATCTATCGCAGAACGATCTTCGTCTGCATTTTGGTCTCGATAAGCGCGGCTTGGTGAATCTAGTTGAAGTTGCCTGGCCAAGCGGCGCGAAAGAAACTTACAGGAACCTCCCGGCCGACTATATCTACACGATTGTGGAGGGATCGGGCGTCGAACGAAAGCTACCTTTCACGCGCGAGACATCGCAAACACCAGCGGCAGCGAACCTTGAATAATACGTTCTGAGTCTGGCGGCTTCCAGGAATGGACATTTGAAATCTAGATGGCTTGCAAGGGCAACAGCTTCAGCGCGGAGGAGCAAGCGTGAAAGTTTCTAGCACCCCGTGACCTTCAAGGATCGTGTAGATTGCATCGCCCTGAAGGTTCTTGATCTCCTCCTTCAACCCGCTGGGCCAGTCGATTTCTACCTTCTGGATGTAGCGGTCTGGCCCCAATCCGAAGTGGAGCCGCTGGTCGTTTGACGATAGATAACTCCCGCCGCCGCGCACTTCATCAACCTGGATCATGCGCGATGTGTATAAGGTCATGCGCGAGCCAATCGCCGCCCGGTTGCTCTTGGTTCCGACGAGTCGGAAAAGAACTCGGTGATTGACAGTCTTCGGCTTGTTGAGGAAAAGTGAAGGTGGCGCGCCAACGTTATACACGACCACGTCCACGTTGCCGTCATTGTTGATATCACCGAAAGCCGTTCCACGGCGCGAATGCAAGGGACCATCGTTAAGTCCGGCGGCATCGGATATCTCTTCGAAGGTGCCATCTCCCCGATTCCGAAAGAATTGAATTGGTTCACGATATTTAAGTTCATGTGGAAGCTCGTCAACGACTGGCGATACGTTGCCGTTGGCGACGAAAATATCGACCCAGCCATCGTTATCGAAATCGGCGAAGCCACCCCCCCATCGAACCGGCATATCTTTGACTTGGCTGACCTGTGAGGCTCGAGTAACATCGCCAAAGCCACGCGATCCGAGGTTCCGATACAAACTCATGGGCTGATAGCCGTAGCGAGTAACCACCAGATCGAGCAGCCCGTCATGATCAACGTCCGCAAAATCGGCGGCCATATTTCCCATCGCTTTGCCCTCGACGCTAAGGGCCGTGCCGGAAAGCATTCCAACATCCTCGAAGGTTCCATCGTGTTTATTGTGATATAGACAATTCGCTCCCATATCATTTGTCACAAAAAGGTCGGGCCATCCGTCATTGTCGTAGTCTCCCCAAGTCACGCCCATGCCCAACCGTCTTTCCGCGTTGTTGACGCCGGCCTTCTCCGCGACTTCTTCAAACGTGCCGTCGCCGCGATTGTGATACAAAAGGCTTCTTTCCCCTTCCATAACTGGCACTTCCATCGCAATTCCTCGATAGTTGAACGATTTGTCACCGGGCTTCGGAAGGTTGTGAACATCGGAATCCATGTAACGGGAGACGAAGAGATCAAGATGGCCGTCGCGATCGTAGTCCGCCCAAGCGGCCCCGACGCTGAAACCTCCACCCCCCACATGCGCATGCTCGGTGACGTCTGCGAACCTGCAACCGCCAAGATTCCGGTAGAGTACGTTGTGGCCATAGCCGGTAACATAAAGGTCGGGTAGGCCGTCATTGTCGAAGTCCCCAATGGCAATGCCCATGCCCCAGCCGAGAGTTGTGAGTCCAGCGGCTTCGGTGATGTCGGTAAAATGTAGAGGTGAGTCCTGATGGTAAAGCGTAACCATGCGATCGCCCCCATGTAGATAGCGGTCGACGCTGCTATCGACGACGACTACTATGTCGAGTTTCCCATCATTATCGCAGTCGAACAAAGCGATACCCCCAGCCATCATTTCTACGATATAGCGCTTTTCGGATGAAACGTTCGGCATGGTGGTAAGTCCAACTTGTCTGCCGATGTCGCGGAAATGTATTGGAGTAACCTTGGAGTGCTGCGGCAACACGAGGGACAACATTACAAGCGTGGCTGCGAACTTACTCATTGCCGCACTTTCTCATTGCGGTCCGGAGGACTCCTCAACGTTGGGTTCGTTTTGAATGGCCTCAGAAAGCTTGGTTTCGCGTTCCGCATCTTGCGGTCGCGAGTCTTTCAAATAGGCGACGGCGAGTTCATGGTGAATCACAGCGTTGTGAGGGTTAAGCTGGACCGCTGTTTCCAGGTTCGCAACGGCGCTCTTTCCATTCCCGTGCGCCAGTTGCAGTTTGCCCAATTCGTAGTATAGGTTCGAGTCCTTGGACCCAGCCTTGGCCAGCTCGAGCATGAGGGCTTCCGCCTCTTGCCATTTCTGCAACTGGTTCAAGCTAAGCGCCAGACGGAACTTCACATCCGTATCGGTGGGAATCAAGTGGAGCGCTTCGCGGAATTCCGCAGACGCCTCCGCGAAGCTGCGGTGACTCGCATACGCGTCTCCCAGCGCGATATGAATGGCAGCGACCTGGGCAGCCGTTTTTTCCAGGCTTTGCAACAGCTGTACGCCCTTCGCATAGTCTCCAGCTTTCACCATACACACGGCATAAGCGTAGGCGAGCTGAGGGGTGGAGATTAGCTGCTCCTCTACTTCCTGCCACGCCCGCAGGGCTTCTCGACAGTTATTGAGCGCGTAATAGCTGCTACCGAGGGCTTCACGGGCCCACTTATCGTCAGGATGCGATGTGAGATGTCGACTTAGCGAGAGTATCGCCTGGTCGTACCGTTTGGCCGTGAACGCCGCTTTTCCCCAATTGAAGTCCAACCCTTCCAGTGCGGGATTCCAGACAGAGGCCTTCTCGAACCAGTTTAGTGCCGACGGGAAATCGGTATTCTCTGCGGCGATAGCTCCCATGTTGTTGTAACTGTCGGCGATTACGGGGGCCATCTCTTTCTCCACAGACAGAGCGGCTTCTAGCGCCTGCGGGTCGGACTTGGCTGGGCTTTGTTTCCTCGAGGCTTGGCTATTTTTCCCGGCGTCGGCGCTCATTTCCAGGTGCGATCTGTCCACAGGCTTACCCTGATTTTCAAGACTTCTCAATCGTTCGAAGGTCTGCGCAATCCGCATTTCGTTCTTGGCTTCCTCTTCCCGCCCAGACTGCAGAAGGATGCGCCCCAGAAGATAGTGCGCGCTTTGAATCTGGTAGTGGTTGTCGGAATCATCGCTGGTCAGCAGAATCGCCTTCCGCAGTGCGGCGTCGGCCTCCGTCCAGCGTTCCATCTCTGAATACAGTTGACCGAGATACAGATAGGAGTCTGGATACGCAGGGTTCAGTGCAGCAGCGCGCGTGAGCTGCTTCTCTGCCTCAGCAATGTCATTCTGGTTCTGTGCAATGTGGCCGAGTTCCAGATGGCTCAAGAAATCATCCGGATTGATCCGCAATTCCTTCTGGAATTCCAACGCCGCTGCGGGGGAGTTGGCCTCGCCCGCGCTCTGCATGTAAGCCGCCCCCAGGGAATAATGGGCACCGCGCAAATGGTTGTCCTTGGCGAGGGCTTTTTGGAACTGCGGAATTGCCTTGTCAGGAAACCCCGAAAGGGCGTAGGCACGGCCAATCTGCAGCCGGATGGCGGCCGTATCCCCAAATCCGGTAAGCATCTCACGAAAGATCTTGTCCGCACCCTGGTTGTCGTTTAGCGCCAACTCGACAGTGGCTAATGCGTAGCCATTCTCAAAAGTTGGGTCGAGAGCTACCGCGGCTTCGAGTTGGGTCTTAGCGTCCTGGTTCTCTTTAAGGCGCAGTAATATCTCGCCTAACAAAAAGTGAGCTTTCGCGTCTCTCGGGGCGCCATCCACCGCCAGATGGGCAAGCTCCTTTGCCTTTGGCACGTCGCCGGAGGCAACGGACGCTCCCGCATAGTCCAGGCACAACGTTGCATCGTGGGGCGCCAGCCGCAACGCTTCTTCAAACCAGACGAATGCCTGCGCGAAATCCTTTGCATTGGCGCGGCCCTTGGCCAAGTGATGAAGAGCATCCGCCAGAAACAATTCGTATTCAAGGTTGGCGCGTTCGAGATTACCCGCGGTCTGAGCGTCCTGGGCTATCTCATAATGCTCCAGAAGTGATTTGGGGGCCGCGTGTTCGCTGTTGGACTGCGCGAAAGCTGCAAGCATCGAGCTATGTGATAGGGGAAAGACGATCGCTAAGAAAACGACGACGGCAAAGCGGAGCGCACAGGCTCCAACGCTGTGACTCTGCCGCCGGCTTGTCTCCGCCGGTGTATCTCTGGAAAATCCGCGGGCCATCGAGACACATTATACGAGGCAGCTGAAAAGTCAGATGCTGCGTAGAGTTCGCCGAACGCGGCCGAACTTGGATCCTTACCCTAGAAAGAATACTTCAACGACAACTCCATTATGCGCTGGTTCGGCGCTCCGTTCTTACTATCCATAAAACCCCACGGTACGGTCAGCTGGTTGATTGCGGGATTCAAGCTAATGGCATGGGTATTCGGATCCACGTTGTATTTCAGTTGTACCTGGCTCGAACCGCTAAATTGCGACAAGGGATGATTTAGGAAGTTAAACGCCGAAGCACGGAATTGAATACTCTGTTTTTCGCCCATGTGAAAGGTCTTGTAGACCGACACGTCACTGTCCCAGTAGGCCGGACCGTAAACATCGTAATTTCTGGGTCCAAACGATGCCAGAGCTCGGTCGGTGGGAGACACAGGCACAGGCAGTGCGGGAAGCGAAAAACATGCTAATTTGGCTCTCTGGTTTGACGCGAGATCAGATCCGGGGTCACAAGGAGTAGTCGGTTGGACGGATTCCGCAGCACTTGTGCCGTAATACGAAGCGGCGCTGAGCGGGGTGCTGTCACTGTATTCGAGACTTAAGTTGAAATTCTGGCTTGTCAGTTGTTGCAGCGGGAGACCGGATTGGTAAGTCGTGATACCGGAAATCGACCATCCATTTGTTACACCGGACACGAATTTGAAATTGCCTTTATAGAAATTCTGCAAATTGTAAGCATAAGAGGCGTTGAAGACGTATGGCCGGTCGGTAAGTGCAGGCCCGTAATTGCCATGCAAGGAAAACGGATCGATGTTGAGGACCGTACCCAGTGTTTTAGACCAGGTGAAGTTAAAGTTGAAAGTAAGTCGTTTCGCCCGCTTGTTCCAACCTAGTTGCAGAGCATTGTAGTTGGAATAACCAACATGGGTTGGTACGGCGATTTGGTTTGTGCCATAGACTGCGCCGAAGGGAGCATAATCGGCCACTTTATTCGACGGGCTCCCCGGACCGCCAATGTTTTCTGGATCCGGGGCGATCACTCCAGTGACTGGATCGGGCTTAAAGAATGCGCCCAGCGGTACCTTGTTCTGGTCAACGAAACTGCCGGCGCTCGTACTGCTGGTGCCCGCGTCACTGCCGCCACCCTCCAGCACGTTACTGGTCGAGCTGCCTACGTAGGCGATCTCAAACAAACTATTCCACGGTACCTGCTGCGAAACCGTGAGGTTGTAGCTG
>DATNKA010000431.1:0-5183 GCA_035603655.1 Candidatus Acidiferrales bacterium
GGCAGTTCCGGCCTTCTTATCCGGTCCATTGCTCTTGAACGTCAGCACGTCGAAAGCCCCGCTCACAGAGTATTTGGCTTGGTACGTAAGACCCCATGGGTCAGTTATTCTTGCGAGATCAACGCCCTTGGCTGCCAAGACGGCATTTAACTGAGCATCATTCTTGGGGTATCGGGCTTCCTTGTCATAGGTCGCCTGTACAGCTTCGCGTACCGGCTTCAGGGAATTGGTCATGAGTTCAGCGAAGACACTCCCGGCGCCCCGAGAGTAGTTCTCGCCGCCCGTTAACCTCACATTCCCGTACCACCAGTTGTATTGCGCAGAAGACATCAACGCTTCAGCAAGCAGTTGCAGATCTGCACTGAATGGCTCATTGGGATTGAGGCCCAATAGATCGCGATACCCAATGCCTGCTATCTTTCCGATATAGTTTTCATCGAGATAATCGTAAATAGAAAATCCGTAAGGACGGCCAAACTCCTCGTCGCTGCGTACGCGCTCAGCGACCGCGCGGTCGAATACCAGGATTCCCAAGTCGCTCTCGATGGGTTTTCCCTCTGGCGATCTGACGCTGAATTCGGCGGATGCGGTTTCGCCCGGACGATAGGTGGAATGGGCCATCTTCAAACCGACTCTAAGGTCCTGCAGCGCTGGATAAATCACATGGGCGGTCCCACTCAGCGCATAGGCGTCCTGTTGTGGAGATTCCGTCAGTGCGAAGGCGGTGATCTCTACTTCGCCACTAAGCCGGGAATCGTAGTCAATACTCAGTTCCGCCTGCCTGTTTACCAAGCGAATAACCCGTGAGGTGACAAGTCCCGCCGCGGTCGACACGTCGATAATCACATCGCGGGCGGGACTGTTGGACTCAACGGTGATCGAAAGCGGGTCTCCTGGTCGATACAGCACCTGCGTTGTGTTGACCCGTAAGTACGCTCGCCCGGGAGCTATCGTCCATTCTTCGGAGGTTCGCCCTTGTCGGCCCTTGTTATCCCTTGCCTCAAGCAGCAGCAGCGCATTTCGATAGTGATCGTTCTCATGCGAATAGCTGTAGTAATACCGGTACGTGTTCCGAGGGATGATAAGATACCGGTCTCGAATTCGGGGCAGGGTGATCTTGCCAACCCCGAATCGGTTCGTGTGGAACGTCAGGGCTTTGGATCGGCCACCCTGCCAGGGAGCCTTTTCAAATTCGCCCGCGTTGTCCGGTTCGGCAAAATACAGGCTTCCGCTCACCGAGGCGGGAGTTCCGTCAGCATAGGAAGATGTCACATACAGACTGGGGTGTTTGTCGGCAGTGGACCAGGAATCGCCGCTTGTGACATAGAGTTGAATTGGCCTTTCAGTGAGGCGAATTCGAAAGCGGCGCTGTTCGGTCCGTTTGGTCGAGAGATCCGTGACGTAAGCTGCAAAGGTTAAGTCTTCGTAGTGGGAGTACTCTTCCGGATTGAAATCCTTGAATTTGTCCTGCAGGTCGACCTTCGCTTCGAACTTGCCTTCTTTCTCGAATGTACCTTCGATCGCATTGGACTCTTCCGTCACCCACTTCTGCTCTTTGAAGTCCCAATTGCGGTCCTGCTGATTCACCAGGCGGACGCTTGCGTTCCGAACCGGCTTCCCGAAGAGATAATCTGCGCTGATCATGATGGTCGCGTCTTCGCCGGGCAGGTAGTACCTGCGGTCCGGATCAGCCTTCACCGTGAAGGTCGGCAATTCGTAGTGGCTGACACGTACAGTGGCCCGCGCCTGCGGAGCGTCATAGTCGTCTTCTGAGCCCTTTAACGTGGCATGAACTTGGTAGTTTCCCAGACGCAGCTTCTGTGGAATGTCCCAATCCGCGCTCGCCACTCCGAAACGCGAAGTTTTAAGTGTCTCGTGAAATTGCTCGTTTCCATCTTCATCTTCGATCGTGATCACCAAGTCCTTACCCGCAAATGCCCGCTTGCCTGGCCCGAACGCGAGAACCCGCAAATGAACCTGCTGTCCTGGTTGATACAGAGGCTTATCGGTCGTCAGCGTTAGCTTGCCCTTAGAACGCAGGTCAAAGCTGAGATCGACTTCCTCGCTATAGGGACCTCGTTTCGCCTCCGCCGTTATAGTCCCCTCTTCGGCCTCGGTCTCTTTCGGGAGATCGAAGCTGTAAACGGCGTATCCCGAGTAGTCGGTTGTGACCGTGTGCTTTATCGCGTTGTCATCATCGTCTCCCAACTCCAGCGTGAGGTCGACAGCAGTCCCACGCAGAGGCTTTCCATTGTTTGGGTCATCAACGCGAACACGCACAGGGAACCTGTTTCCCGGCTTGGCCTTCGAAGCTGCGGTCATGCGGACTTCGAAAACACCAAGCAGCGTTCGGCTCAGTTGAACAAATCCTTCCACTGTTGCTGCTCCGAGTGCCGGTCGTTGGACAAACGAGTAGTGCAGTCGTCGCCAGCCGAGACTCGAAGGAGAAATATTTACTAGGTAATCCAAAGGCCACTCGACCTTCTCAACCGTGGTGCCTGGCTTTTCCTCAAACTTGCCTGTTACGAAAGACTCCACTTTGTTGTTTGAGTCCAGCAGTTCGAGCCTGAAATCTCCGACGAGTGTTTTATTCGATGGGTTGACAATCGGTAGTTCCAGGACCGGGTGCGAATCGAGTCGAAACTTGATTTGCTGCTCATCGACACGAAGTAATGG
Organism: Candidatus Acidiferrales bacterium; assembly: GCA_035603655.1. Classification (GTDB taxonomy): domain Bacteria; phylum Acidobacteriota; class Terriglobia; order Terriglobales; family Acidobacteriaceae; genus Sulfotelmatobacter. Next base: position 2,677 of record DATNKA010000431.1, read on the forward strand.
AGGCGTTTGTCCGAAAGAATGTGAAGCCAGGAAAACAAAAAGTAGCAGGACGCACACCGCGTACGAAGCGCGCAAACAGGCCATGTGGTTCTCCGAATGGCCGCATGGTAGCAGAATCAGCGATGGGATTTAGTGATTTCACGCATCGCTGGTAACTTGCACTAGTCAGACTTGATCGATTCGCAGCATTGAGCCGTGCACCTGAGGACGCGACCGTTGTGGTCGAATTGGATCAAGGATGGTTGGCGACTCGGAAGTAAGCCCACCACTTTTGGCTATTGACGAATTTATAGAATGATGTAAAAGTAAAAACTGAGATACACGCAATGATGCGCAAACCCCATACCGATTGCTCTCCGACACCGGCCACGTTTACGTGGCAAGGAGCGGGGGAAGGTACGTTTATGTAACGGGGGCGATCCATAGCGCGTAGTTTTTCTGAGCCTCCGATGCAAAACCGGGGGCTTTTGCTTTTTACGGTGCAATTGACCGATGCCCAGAGAGAAGGCAGCCTCGTCTAATGGCCAGGATGCGGCTCTTTCAAGGCTGAGATGGGAGTTCGATTCTCCTCGCTGCTGCCAAAGTTATGAGCACACAAACGATTGAACTCGAAGGCTTTGAGATCGAGCTTGCATCGGTGCTCTATTGCTAGCGCGGCGGAGATCACCGTGACTTGGCGGATGGTGCACGCACAGATCGCAGGAGACTTGGTCATAACGTCGATGATTCGGCGGTGTTGTGTGTGCGATGCATGAAAGCAATCTCGCTGAAAGCGTGATGCCGGGTCGTCTAGTGGCAGGACCCTGGACTTTGACTCCGGGTACGGGCGTTCGAATCGCTCCCCGGCAGCCAGTTTGAGAGTTAGCAAAGGAGGATGCTCATTGAGGAGCAATCGACGGAAATTCGAAATTCGAGGAGTGGTGAAGGCTACAGTTACTTCCCTTGGAAAGAAACAAACCGTAGCCGCAGGTTCCCTCCTCAAAATTGCGAGGTCATCCAATTGGCCAGGATAACCGGCTCTGACCCGGTTCATGCACGTTCGAATCGTGCCCTCGCAGCCAAGTTTTAAAAGTGGTCGCAGAATCTAGCGGCAGGATGCCTGACTGTCTATCAGGAGGGACGGGTTCAACTCCCGTTGCGACCGCCATAGGGGTGATGACCCGACGGGAAGGGCGCTCGTCTCCAAAACGAGTTCAAGCAGGTTCGAATCCTGTCACCCCTGCCAAGTTTGATGGGCGAGCATGGTATAGCGGCTGGTGCCTCGGGCCTCCAACCCGATGACGCGAGTTCAACTCTCGCTGCTCGCTCCAGAGCGGAAGTCGTCTAGTGGCTAAGACCCGACGTTGCCAACGTCGAGAGCGCGGGTTCGAGTCCCGCCTTCCGCTCCAAATGTATGAGGTGGCGTAGCCAAGACAGCAAGGCGTCTGCCTGCAAAGCAGATCATCGGGAGTGCAATTCTCCCCGCCACCTCCAGAGTTTCTCGCTGGTGTAGCTCAGTAGGAAGAGCTCGGGCCTCGTAAGTCCGTGATCGGCGTTCGAATCGCCGCACCAGCTCCGCTGGTATCGCTCAACAGGAAGAGCAGGCGCACGGTTAGCGCCCGACCGCAGTTCGAGGCTGCGTGCCAGCTCCAAAGTCTGCTGGTCTAGCACAGTGGAAGTGCAGAGAGCTTGTACCTCTCCGACGAGTGTTCGATTCACTCGACCAGCTCCAGATTTAGATGGCGGGATTGGCCGAATGGCTTAGGCGCCGGATTGTGGATCCGGTCACGAGAGTTCGATTCTCTCATCTCGCCCCAGCTGGGCGGTTCGTATAAGGGCATTACCCACGGCCTGCAACCGTGAAATGCGAGTTCGAGTCTCGCACCGTCCACCAAGTTTGGCTCGGGAACTCGACGGCAGAGTGCTGGTCTGAAAAGCCAGTGGATACGGTTCAATTCCGTGCCGAGCCACCAGATCGGGGAGTGGCCTAGCTGGTTCAAGGCGCGTGCCTTGGGAGCACGAGATCGGGAGTTCGAATCTCCCCTCCCCGACCACAGTTTGGCTTTGATGTGCCGAAGGAATGAAGAGTGATAAAGCAATTTAGTCAAGAGAGCTGTGCAGCGGCCATAAAGGATGCATATGTCTTCTGAAAACGAGATTGAGCTTCTTGAAAAGGAGGTGGACTCTTACTTTTCTTCGCTGGCGATCCGCCACTACCCGCGGAATCTCGCTGCATGGGCAGTTCTGACCAAAGGCGCAATTGAGGTACAGCGGGCAGCCGAAATCGAATACGGGGGGGCCAGACATAGACACGCGACCATCAACTTCAGCCGAATTGCGGCTTTGCTGCTCAATGAAATTGACAGCAAGGGGAACCAGAGCTTTGCCACTCGGTGGTCGTTTCAGTGGAGCCCGCCCCTTGATGCTGTGACGAATCGAGCTCTAACAGAAGCAGACGGGTACTTCCATGCTTGGGCCAACTTTTCGTTTTGGCGCGAAAAGCGTTTCAACGCAGAGGCGATTGGTCG
>DATNKA010000432.1:0-2587 GCA_035603655.1 Candidatus Acidiferrales bacterium
CAACGACAGAGCGAAACACACAAGCACGCCCAGCACCGTGTTGCCTTTCATAGAATCGACCTCCAACAATTACTGCGTCACTACAAACCTCATGAACATGCCTTCATGGTCTTCGCTACAAATTACGGTACAAACCACCACATATTCGCCCGGGTCATCGGGCGCGATCATCGAAAACTCTTGGGTGCCAGCTCTAAGCAATAAATCCCAACCGGGTACCTTGGAACGGTCCTTGGCGCGTAACAGCGAAAACCCATGAATCGATCCGTCCCGGTTCCACGACTTTGCTTTCCGTGCTGTGATCCTCAGGACAATCGGCTCACGCGTTTTGACGGAGATTTCCGGGATTTTCTCGCCAGCAATCTTATAACGGCTATCCTTGTCTGCCAGAACCTCGATGACTCGTGTTCGACTGCCAACCGGGATCTGAGCGAAACACCACCATGCCGCAAGAACGATCCCGCATGTTGCCACCGATCTTCTGCCCTCCACCATTCCTCCCCTTGCTACTGCGTCATGTAGTAGAGGATGTAGCGCATGTCCTCGTCTGTGATGGTAGCTCGGACTCGCATATGGCGCACCATGGTGGCCATCATGCGCGGAGGAAATTTGTGAGGCGCGGCATGACAACGATTACAGTTTGCCCGAAACCTCTTTTCTCCCTCCAAGCGCATGGCATCAGCCTCTGCCGAGCTATAAACGGCAGGTTCGGTCGCCGTACGCGTCCGTGGTGCCGAGGAGGCCACGCCGATCGCCGAGATCAGCGCCAACAGCCAAATGATTGCCAGACATTTGTACTTCATTGCGACCCCACCCGTCCCAGCGGCACGGCAAAACGATAAGCGATACCCACGGTCCATAGATTGAGATTCCCAGCCGAACTGAATTGCCGCCCGTAACTGGCCACGGTCTTAAGCCCGTCGTGCAGGAAATAGTTCAAGCCAAATTCACCTTCGCGGGTGTTTGCGGCGGGCAATCCGATTGCCTGGGCCTCGTCTGAGCTGATCTGACCGTTGAAGAATTGCTCCGCCCTTCCCGCGAATTCGAGCCGCCGCAGCGCCTTCTGCCAGAAAAGGACCTGGCTCAATCGGTAGGCTCCGTCGATCCAGTAACCGCTCCCCTGATGGGACCGGGCGTACTCGGAGTGTATGTTGAGCGGAAGCCGCGTAGGCTGCCACGCGAAATAAAATCCAAAAGAATGGGTACGGTCGTCCTGCAGCAGCTTCTGCCACGAGGCCCCTACTTCAACCCTCGGACCGGGTAGGAAAATACCCATACGCCCGCCGACGTTGCGATCCGATTCCAGGTTCTGGTGTGCGCTGCTCACCGCCGATCCATAGGCCGCATAGTTCAGGTTGACCTTGGCATTGACCGGAAATCCACCGCGCAGCATCATGCCGTCACTCGATTCGGCGGAGAGCGGCAGAATCAAAGGATCCTGTTGCAGGCTGCGGATCCAGATGGGGTACAGGCGCTCATTGAAGATTCCAAACGGCGTGAGAAATCGTCCCATGGTGACGGTAAGGTATGGGTTGGCGATGTAGTCCGCCTGCAGATAATCCAGATTCTTGCTCACCATACCGCCATAAGAGCCGCCATCGGGAGGTCGCTGAAACGCTCCTTCGAACTCTGCTCTCGATTCCACTAGCCAGCGGTCGCCGAGGGGCACAAGAAGAACAGGATTGATTTGGGCATCAACCTGATTTTGTCCCGCCGTAACGAAGTTGAAATAGCCGGCAGTACCGGTGAGAATGGGGACAGCCTTCTCCCCATCCGACGACTGGCCGGCCGCCAGACCCGGCGTGAAGCATAAAAGGAGGAATAGCCCGGCCGATGCGGGCAGAACAACCCTCGGCCCGCTCCGCAAACCCGCCTTTTTCCAGAAATACGACAAGGACAGAACTCCGCTCAAACGCTGGTCTGATTGTCCTTCGGCGAGTTGAAGATAGGAACAGTACGGGGGTAACTTTTCCGATAGACGGGCACTTGTGACCCGGAGGCCCCAATATTTGCGGTCTGGAAGCGAACTGCGCTGTCAATGTGACATTCGCGCCCAGCGGCAGAAGTTACAAATCCTGCCGCGGGCTAGGATGTGAACCTATCGCCGAGACGAGGTACCGTTCTGAAGAAGGTCGCACAGGGTGGATCGTTCTCCAATTTATACGGTTAGTGGTGTGCCCGTCTTCATAGCCGCACACTGTCTTCAACAACTCGCAGCGTGTGATCACGCGATTGGAATTCTCAACGAAAAACTCTAGCGTGTTGAACTCGTGTGCCGTCAACGCGACTGACGTACCGTTGCGAGTCACCTCCACGGCAGGCGGGTGGCTGTGACGCAAAGCCACCTTCAGCGGTGCCAGGAGCTCCCGCGGGTTTGTTCTTCAATCTCCCGTTCCATCATGCGGCAGAACATGCATTGTCCGTCATCGTCAAAATGGCGCAGAGCCTCGTGAAGCCGGTGCCAAACCTGGCCGGGAATCACGGGAGTTGCAATGAGCTGAGAATGCGGATGCTGCAGGCTGGCTCCCGCATCAGCGCCGTGATTCTTGAAGATGGTGACGTGGTTGACCCGGCGGTCCATAGTCAG
>DATNKA010000433.1:0-3008 GCA_035603655.1 Candidatus Acidiferrales bacterium
CCTCCTCAAGACCGGTCGATTTGCTTCTGCTTTGTGGGCGTTACCGCTTGTAATGCATCCCCAACCAGCGGCACCTACGTGGCTCACGCAACATCTTTTGCTGAGATGCTTCAGTTGCCCAAACGTCAGGTGGTCAAATCAGTGGCGTGCTCAGTCACGTCGAACTGAAGTCCAATGGTAGGCCTAGCTCAGAACAGTCGCCCATGAACCGCCCTGCTGATGGTGGTCAGCTAGCATTGAAATTCCCCACCACCTTGTCCTTCATACCGGGTAAGAGCCTCGGCGGAACTATCAGCGGAAACACAATCCACCTTCAGATTGTGGAATCCAACGGGAACGTTTCCGCGGAAGCATTCGAGCGCAGCACTCCGTCCCAATTCAAAGCCTACGGCGGATGAGATGAAGTCAAAGGGTTCAGGGGATTGTGTACCACACGAAGCTGCTAAACCTTGCTCAAGAGTATCGTGAGACCGTTGGCAATGTGGAAAACCGGATAACAAACGCAGAGATACATGCCGAAAGAATCTCGAAAGCAAAGGCTGATTACGAAAAAATTGAAAGCGAAAGGAAGTCGCTACTCACACGAGAACGACAGACGCTCGAGTTCAACACCCGGACGCAAATTTCACTCCAGATAGAGCAGGGTGATTCAGCCGGGGAACGCTTGAATCACGAAGTGGAACAGATTTGGGATGTTGGAATCGGGCGCACCGGATCGGAGCTTGAAGAAGAATTCAGAGGCTGGGGATGGTAACTGCGGCACGGATCAGGAACTCCATAAACAGGGTGCGAACACAGGAGCCGTAGAAGGGTGGGGTAAAGCCTGCAAACAGCCATTAGCAGAGCGAACAAAATTCGAGCCGAATCTACTGACAGATGGCAGAGCATCGGGCTGGCTTGAAATCATTGGAGGCCACAGCGCAAGCCCGCCGGAAAGCCTTGGTCAACGAAGCAAATCGAATTCAGTAAATAAAGTGCCATCATTTCATCTGTCTCGGAAACCCATAAATTTCCGAGTGAATGCACTATTCCCGAGCGAAGCTGCATCATTTGTCGCCAGTTAACCGAAAGATTAGGAACGATTTTGCGCCTGCGCCTCTGCGTTGGTGAGCCTTGCTGGCCCAAAAGGTCGTTGTACACTTCTGGAATGCTCCACCGACCCTAACCCCTCCCGGCAGGCAAATCTCAGGAGCATCGCCTTCCCGTAGGATTTCCGAACCCAGCCGCGTAGTTGCACGGGCTGTTATCCCTTGAGCGTCTTCTTCCTCAGAACGTTAGTTGAAGGCTTTAGGCGGGTCCGTGGCCAGAAGCCATCTTCACGGAACTTCTCCTCTCACGTGTCTCGACCACGCGATCTTGCGATCCCGCACTCGATCTTGCCCGGCGTTTTGCGGGCCGAACTTTGTCTAATGCATGACGCAGATCGGCGATCAGGTCTTCTGGGTCTTCGATTCCAACCGAGTACCGGATGAGGGCCTCGGAGATGCCGCTCGCTGCGCGTTCCTCCTTGCTGGACTCAACATGGCTTGTAGTGGAAGGTGGACCGACGACGGTCTCAACGGCACCGAGGTTCGCGGCTAAATGTGCGTAACGCAAACGCGGAAGGAAAGATTTCACGGAATCGAAGCCGCCTTTGATGGCAAAGCTCAGAACTCCTCCGAAACCACGCATCTGCTTGCATGCGATGTCATGATGTTCATGGGACTTCAACCCCGGATAGAAAACCTTATTCACGCGAGGGTCTGATTCCAAGAAACGCGCAATTCTAAGGGCACTTTCGTTCTGTCGTGCAATCCTAAGATGAAGAGTTTTCATTCCGCGAATCAGCAAATATGCGGACATGGGATCGAGGCAGGCTCCCGTGATCTCACGAAAGTGATAAATGCGCCCCACTAAATCGGCTCTGCCGCAGACTACGCCGCCGAGAGCATCCGCATGCCCCCCTAGATACTTTGTGGCGCTGTGAACGACCAGATCGGCACCGAGTTCCACAGGTTGTTGATTGATGGGCGTGGCAAGCGTGTTGTCCACGATCATCATGGCACCATTACGGTGGGCGAGCTTAGCCAAACGACCGAGATCAACAATCTTAACCGTCGGATTCGTCGGACTTTCCAAATAGACCGCCTTGCACCCTCGACGAATTGCTGCTTCGATTGCTTTGTGATCATTGGTATCGCAGAGTGATGCCTTGATCCCGAATCGTGGAAGGAATTCAATAAACAGCTTGTTTGTTCCTCCGTAGGTATCCTTAATGGAAACCACGTGATCGTCGGGAGACAGAAGTGTGAGCAACGTATTGCTGATCGCAGCCATACCGCTCGAAAAGCTGGTGGCGGCTTCGGCCATCTCCAGATTTCTTACCTTTTCTTCGAAAGCAGCCACCGTTGGATTTGTGTTCCGGCTGTAGATATGGCCATGCTTCCTTCCCAGAGCCACATCGAGCCATTCATTCACATCGTCATAGCCGAACGAGACGCTAAGGGCCACTGGGATTTGGGTGGCACGCTCCCAATAGTTGCTATTCTCACCAGCCCACACTCCCCGCGTTCCAAGTCCGGTGTGATTGTTTTTCTGGCTGCGATGCACAGAACGAGTGCCTCCTTTGTCCGTTCGTCAGTCTAACAGGCTATGAATAGGCAGGGGCTGAACGCTTTGAACAGCGGAAGCCCGGGGGAACCCCCGGCAGCCCGTCGTTCTTGGAGCAACAAGCGGTGCTGCGGCGGAGCAACGGTGGACTGACTGCCTGTTTCGTTTGGCTCTTATTTCAGTTCGACGCGGCTGAATACTTTAAGCATTTCTTCCTCTGATGGGGGTCGCAGGACGTAGCGTTCTGCAAAATCCTGAGCTTGTGGGTAGGTCGTTTCTCGAATGCGCTCAGCAGCTTTCGTGAAATCGTAGGAAGTATGCCGGAGCTGAACATCGGGGCCAAGTAAGAGCCAGTCCGCTCCTGATTCGCCAAATGGCATTCCCACACTGCCAGCGTTCACAACTCGAATCTGTCCGAT
>DATNKA010000434.1:0-2412 GCA_035603655.1 Candidatus Acidiferrales bacterium
TGCCGAGTCCGATGAGATCGCAGCCGCATTTGCATTTCTTGCCAGCGATGATGTCAATTACATTACCGGCCAGACTCTGTACGTAGACGGAGGCCTGACATTGCACACGGACTTCCGTAAGAACTGGGCGTCCTGAGCCGGTGCCACAAAAGAGCTGGTCAGTGTTCGCGTGACAGATGTTGTTGGCGACGACAACCATGAATCTATTCCGGGAAGAAACTAGCCTGAGGCCAACTGGACACGGCTTCTACTTCAACTAAAAACAATCGAGGAGACAAATGACAAAGATCGTAAAGCTAATGTTGTGCTTGGCCTGGCTGTCTCCCTGTTGGCTGGTTGCGCAAGAGATTAAGGTAAAACCCTTGCTGTCGAGGGATCTCACAGGGTTCCCAGGGAAAGAGGGCACCATGATCACTGTTGTATACCCGCCCGGTGGTTTTGAGTCCATACATCGCCACAATGCTCATGTGTTTGTCTACGTGTTGGAAGGGACCGTCGTAATGCAGGTACGTGGTGGACGGGAAACGACCCTAGCCGCTGGTCAAGCTTTCTATGAAAGCCCAACCGATATTCACGTGATAGGTCGAAATGCGAGTAAGACGGAGCCCGCGAAATTCATTGCGTTTTTCGTGAAGGACAAAGGTGTCCCGACACATCTACCAGCGAAGTAAGACTTCCTGGGGTTTGTCAGATCGTGCAGTTTGTAACGATAGCGTAGTCGTGTATCGATCTAGCTGCAATAGTCACATTACGAGGCTCGATAATTGATGTCGGGCAGTGCAGATGATTAACCTTTTCACCTTTGCCAAGACCTAGGTGAAGGATGTGACTTACTAGGGAATCGCGTTGAGTGAGTCTCGACAAAAGGCAACAAAAAATAGAGAAGGACTGACTGTGAACCTGAGTAGATTAATAGAATCCGGCCATTTCCCTAAAGTTTACGACCCAAGTCGACGTGTTCCCGACGACATCTTCGACGAGCTTCTGAAGTTCATGTACTCCATTCCGACTTCAGTCAATGCGCAAAGTACGCATTATCTTGTCGCGTCAACTCCAGAAGCGCGTTCGAGAATCGCCGACCACATGGGTGAGGGGTTTGAATTCAACGTACCAAAGGTAAGGAACGCATCCCATGTCATCGTGCTTGCTACACGTGAGACGCTTTCAAACGAATACCTCGATGAATTACATGCCAAAGAGGTAGCCGATGGCAAATTTCCGAATCAGGCATTCGCCGATCAATGGAAGGCCACTGTGCGGATGTGGATCGATCTACACCGCTACGACGTGAAAGACCTCCAGCACTGGATGGAGAAGCAGACATATCTCGCACTTGGTATGAGCTTGATGGCTGCCGAAGAGTTGGGGATCAATGCGAGTCCCCTTGAAGGCTTCAACTCCCGGACACTCGATGCCGAACTCGGGTTGAGGGAAAAGGGTTTTACGGTCACTGTCCTACTCGTACTTGGATATCGGGACGAGTCCGACTTTTACGCCAAGACTCCTAAGTCACGTCTCTCGATGGATCGTCATTTCAGCTTTTTGAAATAAGAGTGCCGAAGACAACATATCAAGGCCGTTTGATTTGCAACTCCATGAGAAGCGACGAGAAGAGTCGACTTCTTTCCGATCTTCTTTCACGGGCGAGTTAGCCCCAAAAACGCGGGTTGAAGCGGCCTGGCGCCGTTGCCAGACGCAGAAACATACTGCTGAGGTCTGATCATGATGGAAGCTGCTGATTTCCGTTCAACTAAGATACCGCTCAACAACGGAGTGGGTCATATCCCCGCCCTCGGGTTCGGAACTCTTGTTCCCGATTCCGCAACGACAATCACCGCTACCAGGGATGCGCTCGTGGCAGGATTCCGCCAGTTCGATTGTGCGGAGCGTTACCGTAATGAGCCTGAGGTGGCTCAAGGATTGCAGGCGGGGCTCAGCATTGCAGGCATTGAGCGTAAGGACATTTTTCTGGCCACGAAGTTGTGGAATACGAATCATCGGCCCGAACGGGTGGAACCGGCGTTCGAAGCAAGTCGTAGCCGGCTTCAGGTGGACTATCTAGATCTTTATCTCAGCCACACTCCATTCGCGTTCCAGCCGGGTGAAGAGCAGGATCCACGTGATCATGATGGCAATGTTATTTACGACACTGGCGTAACGTTGCTCGACACCTGGAGGGCGATGGAGAGCCTTGTAGACCACGGCAAATGCCGTGCCATCGGACTAGGCGACGTGGGGTTGAAGGAACTTGCGCCCATCTACGAAGCTGCAAGGATCAAGCCGGCCGTGATTCAGGTGGAATCTCACCCTTACCTTCCGGAGACGGAGCTTCTTGAATTCTGCAAAGGAAAACGGATTGTGTTGCTGGCCTTTGCGCCCTTGGGTCATGGAATTAGTGGCGGCCCGCTCGAA
>DATNKA010000435.1:0-7049 GCA_035603655.1 Candidatus Acidiferrales bacterium
AGGTGCTTGTTTCGAAGGGATTCCGCGTGTTCGGTTCGGTACGCAAGCAGGCTGACGCCGATCGTTTGCAACGAGAGTTCGGTGACGGCTTCGTGCCTCTCATCATGGACATTACGGACGCAGACGCGGTACATCAGGCAGCCCAGCAGGTCGGCTCCATGATAGGCGACAGGAATCTGGTCGGCCTGGTGAATAATGCAGGAATTGTGGTGAGCGGGCCGCTGCTTTATCTGAAGCCCAGCGAGTACAGGCGGCAGTTGGAGGTCAACATGGTCTCCCCGCTGGTCGTAATCCAAGCCTTCGCTCCTCTTTTGGGAACAGATAAGAAGAGGCAGGGGCCCACAGGGCGCATTGTCAGCATCAGCTCTAGCGTCGCAAAAGTTGCTATGCCGCTTCTCGGTGCCTATAGCTCCTCCAAATCTGGTCTTGAAGGCATGTCGGACGCGCTGCGGCGAGAACTGATGTTATTTGGCATCGACGTCGTGATCATTGAACCGGGCACCGTGAACACGGCGATGTACGACAAGGGCGAAAAAGAAGATCTGAGCGAGTTCAAGCAGACCGAGTACTGGGAGGCGGTGCAGAACTTCCAGAAGTTCATCGTCGCCGAAGCCCGTAATAACGGCTTATCCCCTGAGCGTCTGGGCGAAGCCGTCCACGTGGCACTCAGCGCGGCGAAACCGAGGGCACGCTACGCGGTCGTTCCGCAACGTTTCAAGAACTGGACATTGCCCAGACTTCTTCCTACGAGGATGCTCGACGCCGGTCTCGCAAAGCAGCTCGGACTCAAAAAGCCCTAGCCAGGCTCGGCCCGAGGATTCCCACTTCTCCGCAAAAGGAGAAACAGCGAAAGGCCGTTATTTCCCGTCCTTTTTGCGTGTGGTCCCGGCGTGATGTGGGGTAAACACCCTCATCGCGTGACTGGGCTCACAGGCAGAGCGGTTTTTTGGCGAGTTTCGAAGAAGCGCATTTGGGTTTCTCAGTGTCGTGATGGTCGGCAACTCTTACCTTGGGATTACTTCAGACTAGCTCATCACTCGCCCACAATCGCCGGGGACACGAGCCGGACATCTTCATGACCGGTGGCCTCCCTGCCACAGATCGATGATCAGTAGTGCCGCGACTGTAAGTGAGGTTTGCCCGTGATCCGCCCGGAATCCGGAAGTTTAGTTAGGCTATCCGGCGCACCTGAAGCCTTCGGTGAGTGAATCGGCCGTCCCCCCCGCTATTTTGATTGCCACATCGACGTTGCCTGGACTCGTCGAATGAGTGAATGGCTTCCACAAGTTCAATTACTCGGAGATCATCTCGAATGAGGCCGGCAATTCTTCTTCAAGACGACCTCTGCCGCAGTATGCGGCACGGAGTTCATGCCGACGATGGCATTCTGGAGATCGATGAGGACAAGTGCGGTCTTTTTAGGGTCGAGCTGGAGTTCTGCCATGGCTCCTCTTTGTTGAAAATGTTTCGAAATCGAGGGCAGCCTCGATTTCTATAGATCTATAATACGAGGATGCCCTCGATTTCGTCAAATCCCATTCGCGTCGCTCCGCAGCAGGAACGCTCGACGCGCCGACTGGCGGGTTTTCTGGAAGCGGCCGCGGAGCTCTTTGTCGAAGCCGGCTACGAAGCAGCCACTATGACGGCGCTCGCGGAGCGGAGCGGGTCTTCTATCGGCGCGCTCTACAACTACTTTCCGGATAAACAGTCCATCGCGTTCACCCTGGTAAATCAATATTCCCAAGAGATGGAGGCGCATTGGAAGCCGCTGATGGAGCAGGCGAAGATACTCACCCATGCGGAGTTCGCCGATCGGTTCATCGAGCGCATCACCCAATTTGTCCAGGAGCGTCCCGCTTATCTGAGCCTGCTGGCGGCGCCCATCCGCTTTCGCCGCGACCCTGCTGCCCGAAAGGCTTCACGAATCGCAATCGCAAATGCCTTTCAGGCAAAGAATCCGTCGCTTTCGAAGGAGCAGTCGCTACTTGCTGCAAACGTATCTCTCCAGATAGTCAGAGGCATGATGACGCTCTATGGGGAAGCAGATTCCAAAGGGAAAGTACTGGTTGTGGCTGAATTCAAAAAGGTGTTGACGTTGTATCTGGGAAGCGTCTTGTCCAAGGACGCGGTGCTAGCGAAGTAAGAGTCGGCCAGTGTCTACTGAGGAGTTGGCCACCAAACCAGACTGGATGTCCCTTGGGCCAACAAGGCGAGTCGCTACTGAGGAGTTCCGGTTGACCTCCCAATGTACCGGCCAACTTGCAGGATAGCCCGTCACTCGGGAGTAATCGAGGCCATAATGGTGCTAAGGGGCGAGAATGGCGCAGCAGCATTTCCTGGCAAATCGCGGAATCGAGATGGTTTTGCTCGCTCTGCAGGCATTTCAGGTTCTTTTTCTCTGGGTTCACGATTGGATTCCGCTTGGGCGCGTCAACGATGTCGCAGCCATGGCTGCCTGTCCGCCTCCGTACATCACGGTCCGACTGTGGACACCTTTGAACGAGAGCGGTTTTCTCTTGTCTCTGTACTATCAAGGGTTTAGGCCCTGCACTATATTGGTAAGCGCATTGCACGCAGCTTTGCGGCGCACGTGATCCGTTTTTCCTTGTATTGGCCCACGGAATCAGCTTGCCCAGAGGACGAACCTGAGATGACCGGCCTCGCACAGGACATTCGTTACGCGCTGCGTCAATTGCACAAGAGCCCAGGATTCGCCATTGTCACGGTAATCACGCTGACTTTGGGGATCGGTGCCAATACGGCGATCTTCTCGGTCGTGAACGCCGTATTAGTGAATCCTTTACCCTTCCACGATGCCAGCCGCATCGTCTCCATGTTCGAGGAGACACAGAACTTTGCCAAAGGCTCGATTTCTTACCTCAACTTTCTCGATTGGCAGCGCGACAATCGTTCCTTTGAGGCAATGGCCGCATACCGCGGGACAGATGGCAGCATCACGGGCGTGGGGCAGCCGGAGAATGTGCGGGCACAGCGCGTGTCTGCGAACTTCTTTCCGATTCTCGGTGTGAACCCAATCCTGGGACGCAATTTCACTTCCGAAGAAGACCGGCGGGGTGCCAGCCCGACGGCCCTGATCTCGGAAGGGTTGTGGAAGCGCAAGTTCGCTTCGGACCGGAACGTGATTGGCCAACGTCTCATCGTGGCGGGGCAGCCGCGCACGATCATCGGCGTCATCCCAGCTTCGTTTCGATTGCATGTCTTCAACTTCAGAACCGCCGATGTGTACGAAGCCATCGGGGAAGAGATCGATCCGGCCTTTTACCTGCGGGATTCGTATCGGGGCATGGACGCTATTGGCTTGTTGAAGCCTGGGGTCACGCTTGCGCAGGCGCGTGACGATATGAAGCGCGTGAATGTCGGCCTCGCTGATGCCTATCCCAACGTTGACGGCAATATCAGGGCCAACATCATCTCTTTGAAAGACAATATCGTTGGTGACATGCGCCCGGCGCTGCTGGTGCTGCTGGGGGCGGTGGGATTCGTCTTACTGATTGCCTGCGTGAATGTTGCCAATCTGCTGCTGGCCCGGTCAACGGCGCGCCAGCGCGAGTTCTCGGTTCGTGCCGCGCTCGGTGCGGGGCAGGTACGGATTCTGCGCCAACTGCTTACCGAAAGCGTTCTGCTGTCGGCGCTGGGCGGCGGGTTCGGGCTGATTCTGGCGAGGTGGGGAACAGCCGCTGCCCTGGTAGCGGTCCCGGAAACCGTTCCGCGTGCCGAGGAAATCGGGCTCGATTTTCCGGTGCTGCTCTTCACCATTTTGGTTTCGGTACTTACCGGAATCATGTTTGGTTTGCTGCCTGCCATAAGGATGTCGAGGACCGACATCAGTGGAAGGCTCAAAGACAGCGGGCGCGCCATCTCCGGCCTCCGAACCCGCATGCAGTCTGCCTTGGTGATGGGCGAAATGGCCATGGCGCTGGTGCTGCTGGCGGGCGCGGGGCTGATGTGCCGCACTTTGGTGCAATTGTGGAAAATCGATCCTGGGTTCGATCCGCGCAATGTGTCGTATTTCGACGTGACACCGTCTCCTTCACTGCTGAAGCAGACTCCGGATGCAATCCGGGCGGTACTTCGCCAGATCAAAGCAACGATTCAAAATGTGGACGGAGTCGAGACAGGCTCATTGAATGCCGGAGCCAATCCCATGCAGTGGGACAATGAGAGGGGGTTTTTGCTGGAAGGGCAGGCGCTGCCCACGCAGAGGACCGAGTATGTTCCTCAAACTCTGGAGTACGCGGTTGAACCAGAGTATCTCCAAACCATGCGGATTCCGCTCGTTCGCGGCCGCTTCCTAAGCGACCAGGACAATGAGCATGCCATGCGTGTCGCAGTCATCGACACCAGCTTCGCACAAAAATATTTTGCGGGTCAGGATCCGATCGACAAGCACATTCGAGTTTTCGGGTTTGAGAGTGATTCCAACCAGCGCGTCGAGATACTGCTAACTATTGTCGGTGTTGTTGGTCACGTCAATCAGTGGGGACTTGCAGAAGACGCCAGCCGTCCCTTGCAGGCTCAGATGTACCGGACCGTCATGCAAGGCTCTGCTGTGGAAATGAAAAGTCTGGCCCAGGGGTTTGGTGTATTCGTCCGCTCCAGAACCCCAGTCGGATCAGAAGCATTTTCCCAGGCTATCCGCCAAAAGCTTCACGCCAGCAACCCGGACCTGATCGTTTCTGGCAGCGAAAACGAAACAGAAGTAGTGGCACGGTCGATCGCCAGTCAGCGTTTCTCGCTCGCCTTGCTCGGCGCCTTTGCAGGATTGGCCCTGTTGTTGGCCAGCATCGGAATTTATGGCGTGCTGTCGTATCTGGTTGGACAACGCACGCAGGAAATCGGAATTCGCATGGCGCTCGGTGCCCGGCGCCTGGATGTCTTGCGCATGGTGCTGCGAGACGGAGCGCGTATGACGCTGGCCGGCACGGCGATTGGAATCGTCGCCGCCCTGGGATTGACCCGACTGATGGCGAGCATGCTGTTCGGTGTTAAGCCGACCGACCCGATTACATTCGGCTTGGTCGCGGTGGTTTTGTGCGGCATCGCATTATTGGCCAGTTATTTGCCTGCGCGGCGCGCGGCGAAGGTCGATCCCATGGTGGCGCTGCGATACGAGTAATCGCTCCGAACTACCTCAGCAGGATTCTCATGCAGCCGAGGCCCGTGACCAGTCGCCGGAACCATTTCACCGCGTGTGTCCTGCGCTGGTCAATCCTCGCCCGTCGGGTCGTTGCCGAAAGCGAAGCAGCGGTTCCAACACCGCCCACCCTTCGTTGCTGACTTCTCCGCCTCCTGGCATGGGGAACCCGAGAAGCGCCTGAGCCTTCCTTTATCTCTCGCATTCCCGCCGAAACAAAGCACAGAACACCCTGAACCATTTATGAGACCGATACTAATGCCTTATCGCCACACTGCTCCGACCGTTCCGAATCCGTGTACCTACGAGCCAAGCCTTCTTTGTCATTGCGCAAGGCAGGATTCGACTGGACATCCGGTAAAGCGAGCTACGTTTTCGGCCAATCGAGATTTCTCCTTACGTCTGCTGAACTGGCGGTTGTGAGCCAGGTATTACGGGCAGCGCAGAGGCACCCTACCTTGCCTTCTTCCTGAAGCTGGATATGTCGACTGTTCGGGACATTCTGAGGGCAGAGGAAGTTCATACGACTGAGAAGTCCTCTGGCGCGTGCGGAATGGCCGTCGGGGAGACCACGGTCGAACTGGTCACCTCATGTTCTCGGATGATGGATCGGCTGGACGTCCGCGGGACATTACGTCGTGCCGATTGCGGCTCATGGCTTGCAGGGCTCGCGGCAGCGGCCGACAACGCGCCGTTCCCCCGCCAAGCGAGCGGGGTTTCAGTTCACGCACCATCACGCGAACTGCTATTACTTACTCCTTACATGTAATGGCCGGCTTCACAAACTTCCGGGTGCTCGTTATCCAGAATGCCTTCGAATCGATCCACATAGGCCGGCTTCTCCTTACTAGCCGAACTTCGTCGCCGAACGATCGAAAAATCACTTAACCCGTTCAGAATCAGTTTAGGCAACCGCCGGGTCTACACTACATTTGCGATTGAGCTGAAAACGCTCAGGTAGCTCCAGGCCGAGTTGGTGCAGCAGGTATTTCTGTTCGGTTGTCGGTTCGGTGATCCGACGGAGCCGAATCTCGCGCCCATCCGTGGTGGGCAGTACGATGTCGGCGCTCTGCAGCGTGGACAGCAACGCCAGTGCCTTCAATGGGGAGAAAGGCTGAGCATTATCCACGCCGTCGGCCGAGGATTGTGGGCCGATAGCCGGCCGACGCTGCAGCAGATGCTTCAGTGTCACCCACAAGGCATAACCAAGAAAGGCTACCAGGACGTGGGCTTTCACTCGTTCCTCCTTCTGGTGAAACAAGGGTCGAATCGAAAGCTCGCTTTTGAGCGCACGAAACGAAGCCTCCGCTTCGGTGAGTTGCATGTACATGGACCACATCTGCTCAGCCGAATCTGCCTGTAAGTTGGTACGCAGCATGTAGGCACCTTCCCGCAAGTTTCGCCACGCCTCCTTGTCTTTTTTCATTTCCCACAGCAGACGCAGGCCGGCGGGCGTCTCTCGCAAAGTGACTTCGAACAGATCGTTGACCTGGGGATGCCGCGCCTGAATCCGTCCCAGTCTGCGCTCCATCTTGTAGCGGTCCTTCAGTCGGCCGCTGGCAATGCTTTTCTCCAGAGCTTGCAGAGCCTTTTCCATGCTTAAGGAAAATCGCTTCCGGATCGCCTTCTCCTTCTCCTTGCGACCCGCCGTCCGGCACAAGATGTAGGTCTCTTCGCCCTGCGGAATCGCAATCTGCTTCACCTCCACATCCGCTCGCACCTGGGTCCAGTCGTCCTTCAGTAACTCGGCTTCAAATCGCTTCATCTGCCGGCGCGGCGTCCCTACCAGATACTGTCCCCCACGTTTGCGAATCGCTACCAGGTTCTCCTCACTTACGATCCCACGATCCATCACCCAGATCCGCCGTGCCTTCCCGTACTTCCGTTCCACCAT
>DATNKA010000436.1:0-3605 GCA_035603655.1 Candidatus Acidiferrales bacterium
CGCGGAAGAATCGCTCAAGCTGTTTCAGAATCGCTATGCCGGGGGTGTTGACACGTACCTGCAAGTGGTCACTTCACAAACCACGGCTTTGACGAACGAGAGAAACGACATCGATATTCTGAGACGGCGCCTCGAAGCGAACGTGCTCTTGATCAAGGCCATGGGTGGCGGCTGGGATGTCTCAAATTTGCCTCAGTTTTGAACCTCTCCGCCCTAAAGGGTCGAAGATTCTCAGGCTACGCTCGGGATTACAACCCTTAGGTTAGCGCCTGAAGGGTCGCACCGACCCCACGCCTCTAGTTTCTAGACGGGGACTAACCCCATCCCAGCAGCCCTTTATGTGGGCGGAGTTTTACGCCGCTAGGCGGATAAAATAGGACCTAATTTCGATCGCCCAAGATGATTTCCGAATGACGACTGCGGATGATGTAAAACAAAAACCCCACCGCGGCCCTCACAGCGCCCTGGAGTGCTCCTTGCCAAGCGAAGTGACTGCGATTTCTCCCTTCATGGACAAGCTCATGCTCTTTACTCAGGAATTGCGGCTGTGTTCCTGAAGGCGTGAGCGACGTCGAAATGCCATTGCGGGAAGCCCTGGCAAACGCCATCATTCACGCAATCGCGAGGATTCTCGAAAACCCGTCCATGTTAAATTGCCGGCGTGAGCCTGACGAAGTCTCAATCGCGGTAAAGGACGCAGGAAAAGGATTTGACATTGACAATGTTCCGGACCCTACAGCTCCAGAAGACATCAGATCGCTTCCCGGTCGCGGCATCCACATTATAAAAGCGCTAATCAATGAAGTTCGCTTTCGAGGAAGGAGGAGCTGTCATTCATATGCGAAACAGTGTCGGCGAAGCTCCAAAGCTGGGAGAGCCATCTCATGAACCCAGAACCCCGTCTTGACTTGGGCAATCGAATTGTCTAGCATTTTTCTGCTGCTGTAGGGCGCATCGGCTCACAAGCCGGAGGGGCATTGCCCGCCTACGACAATGTCAACGTTAGAGCGCCCATGTCGAATCTCGAACACCTCAGAAAGCAAGCCAAGTTATATCAGCGCTGGCACCGGGAACGCTATTACCCTGTCGCGGTGCAAATCAGATCCGTTCTAGCCCGTTTCGGAGACTTGTCTGACAGAGAAGTCTTGGATGCAGGCTTCAGGCTCAGCGATGCTCAGGAGCTTGTCGCCCGAAAATCCGGGTTTGAGAGTTGGCCGGCGCTGATCAAGGGAGTCAGCAGCATGAAAGAATCACCCGCTTCCACCGTCGGTACCTCCGTCATCGTCGCGGCGGAACCTCAGGTTTTCGTCTCGGACCTCGAAGCTGCCAGCGCGTTTTATGTCCACAAACTTGGCTTCGAGGTCGTGTTGTCCTATGGAGAACCGCCCTTCTGGGCTCAGATCGCTCGCGATGGGGGTCGGCTGAACCTGCGAAGGGTCAGCGGGCCCGTGTTCGACAGTGGGTTTCGTTCCAGGGAGGCCGATGCCGTTTCTGCGACGCTTACGCTCGACGACGCCAAGCCGCTCTTCCTGGAGTTTCAGAAGGCCGGAGTCGCTTTCCACCAGACATTGAGAACGGAGCCGTGGGGCGCCCGCACCTTCATCGTGCAAGATCTGGATGGAAACCTTATCGCGTTCGCAGGAGGCTAGCGATCTTCTCATCACACCTTGACAGGTATTTCGATTCGCGCGCGCAGCCTGCAAGCGTTTGTTGTGCGGGTTTTGTTAGTCGTGGTGAAAATAGAAACGGTTTCCGTCGATGTCCTTGACGGTGAACTGCCTTAACCCCCAAGGCTTCTTTTCTAAGGGCTCAACAATGTTCGCACCCAAAGATTTCAACTCGTTGTACGTCGCATCGATATCTTCGGCGAACACCCAGTGAACCGCCGCCTCAAATGGCGGGGTTGTCTTCCGAAGGAATATCGCCACGTTTCCTCGTGACACGGCCCCAATCCCGCCCGGATCGAGCCAGCCAATCTCAAAGCCGAGGGCATCCCGATAGTGCTGCTGTGCGCGTTCAACATCAGTAACCGGCAGTTCTGGCACTAGCTGGCCAATCGACGTTAACGACTGTTGACTGCTCACGAAGTTCCACCTCTGCGATGGCGGGCTGATGGCGCCCGCATAACTGATAGTAGTCCGACCAGAATATCGCGCCAAGTCCAGCTCGCTCCCAGCCAGGCGACCAAAAGCCCGCTATTTGAGAGCCAGAGTTATCTGCCCCAAATGGTATGACGTGTGGTTGGTTCGACTCAGCAGAACAGCCAACCGGTTCCGGGTCGGATCTTTGGCATAGTCTTCCTCGGACATTGCGTAGTGCCGCTGCAACCATTCGTCTGCGGGAAGACCTTCAAACTGCGAGAGCAGTTTACCGTTCACTTCGTTCCAATATTTTCTCAGCTCTCCCACAGCGGGCAACTGTGCTGCTGTCTTGTCAGGACTGGAGACGAAGATGGCATCGAGTTCAGGATGCAGTCGCTCGCCCAGACCGAGAATCGGGAACATGGCGTCGTGAATGGCAGTGAGGTGTCCCCATAGATAAATGAGACGGTTCCTCCCCGCTGCGACCTCTTTCAAGAGCTGGTCTTCCGGGAGACTTGAAAATATTTTGTTGGCTCTCTCCACCACGAGTCGCCAGGAATTGATTGCCACCTGCACTGATAATTTGTGGGACGTCATTGATATAAGCCTCTCTTTGGATTCCTGCCCATCCTTATATCACTCTGGCGGTCAGATCTGGGCTCTGCCGCCGTCAACGAACAGTTCGATACCCGTGACGAAACTGGAGTCATCTGAAGCCAGGAACAACGCCACCTTTGCGACTTCATCGGGCTCCCCCATGCGTCCCATGGGGATGGTGGACACAATCCGCGCAATCACATCTGGAGATTGTCGACTCGCCAGTGGCGTATTGATCGGACCCGGACTAACGACGTTGGAGCGGATACGACGGTCCTTCAGATCTGTAGTCCAAGTTCGCACCAAGGAGCGGATTGCAGCCTTACTCGCGGCGTAGACGCCGAAGGCGGCCGTACCCTTAACACTCGCGACGGAGCCGTTGAGAATGATAGAGCCACCATCCTTCAGGAGCGGCAATGCCTTTTGCACCGTAAACAGCGTTCCCCTCACGTTGATGTTGAACAGCTTGTCGAAATGCTCTTCGGTGACGGCGCCGAAGGGAACAAATTCGCCAACGCCGGCGTTGGCGAAAACAATATCAATTCGCCCCTTCACCTTGGCGATGGTCTCGTAGAGGCGATCGAGGTCGTCTAGTTTGGCAACGTCTCCCTGAACGCCAGAAACGTTGCTGCCGATTGCCTTTACGGCCTCGTCGAGTTCCTTCCGGCGACGGCCCGTGATGAAGACATACGCCCCCTCCTCGGCGAATAGCTTTGCCGTAGCCAACCCAATCCCTTCGGTGCCGCCGGTGATGAGAGCGATCTTGTCTTTAAGCCTGTTGGACATTGTTTTTCTCCGTTGACCCAGTTGGACGGCAGGCGATGAGCTATGTTCCTCGCTTCCTTGCCCGGTCAATGTTTGGATGCCTCTGAGACCGTTCGGTCGCAAAGTGTTACCTTCTTGCTGCGACTTTATTGCTGCGGACAT
>DATNKA010000437.1:0-4316 GCA_035603655.1 Candidatus Acidiferrales bacterium
GCACACCATCCGCGATGTGATTCTGTTTCCGCTGCTGCGACCTGAAAAAAGCTTTACCCCGGAGGTCACCGGAGATCCAGAAGAAAAATCATAGGTTCCCCTCTCACTCGCTGAACCTAATAATGCACTAGAAATGGTGCAGAACCCTTTCTATACTTTTGGCATCAGATCTTCGTGCAGTAATTGGCAGCGCTGCCGTAATGTCTGCAGGAGGGTCGGTAGCGCTTTGCTTTTTGTGTAGCTGCTTCTCCTGCAGCTCCAACTTCAATAATTCTTCGGCGCTGAGGCCTTCTTCTCGACCGCTGTCCTTTGCGGTTCGTAAACGGGCTTGTCGGGGCTGAAGTTGGTGCTCAGATAATCGATCAGGGCGTCGCGATCAGCGGGATCGACGAGCGCACCCCACTTCGCCATCTTGTCAACTTCTTTCGTCCAAGCTGGCTTGCTCAGACGCTGTTGCAGGATGATGCGCGCCTCGTGACACACCAGACAGGCAGTGGTGGCTTTCGCTTGCATCGGACCGGCAGGTAAATCCGCAGTCACCTTTGCTGGAACGGACGTCTGCGCCACTAAGCCCGATGCAACCAGCAGCGCAAGAGCCGAGATTTTATAAAGCATTTTACGAAACGTGAGTTCAGGAGACATAGATCTTCACCTGATCCACGGCGTTGTAAAGATAGCCGCTGGGATTCCACACTGGCGTCGCAGGCTGGGTGTGTCCCTGGCTATCGGTCGCACGTGACTGGATGGTGTGTTCACCGGCTTTGCCAATCTTGCAATCGTAACTCCACAGGCGCCAGGCATAGTGAGATTGGTCATGAGCGAGTTTCGCGGGGCTCCAACTGGCACCACCATCGGCGGAGATCTCGACTTTCACGATATCGGCTTCGCCCGCCCAGGCCGCGCCATGCACGGTCACTTTACCAGCCTTCAGCTTAGCGCCGTCGCTTGGGCCCGCAATTACCGACTTCACGCTCAAGGCAGTCAGCGGATGCGTATCTTCCGGCTTTACGGTGTCACCGGGCTTCACTGGCTGATTTGGCAGGCGGTAACCAGGGTTCATAAAATTGCCCACAAATTCCGAGTCGAGCACTTTAATTTCGGTGAGCCATTTGCAGGAGGCTGCGCCAACCCAGCCGGGGACGAGAGCGCGCGCCGGGAAGCCGTGATGCTTGGTGAGGGGGGATCCGTTCATGTGCGTGGCGATCAGGGTATCGGGGTCGAGCGCTTTCTCGATTGGAATGCTGCGGATGAAGGGTGGAACTTTACCAGGAACTTCATCGAGGCCGCGAAACATGACGTGCTTGCCGGCGGGCTTAATCCCGGCGCGCTGCAAAATATCGCGCAGACGTGGGCCAGCGAACCGCGCAGTTCCGACCGCTCCCTTGCCCCACTGTATGCCGGGGACCTGCGGGCGTTGCAAGCTGCGCCCGTTACCGGCGCACTCAAGCGTGTTGACAACGGAGTGGGTCTCGAATTTCTCAAGTTCGGTCCGGTTCAGCGTCAGAGGTTTCTCCACCTCGCCGCCCAGCGAGAGGCGCCAGTCGTTGGCATCGAGTTCGCTGGGTTCGTACATGTGATTGCGCACGAAGAAGTGCGGCACCGGCGTGAGCCAGGTATCGAAATATTCGACTGGACTCTCGAGATCGACGAACCGGAAGGAGCGAAGAAGCATGACCTCTTCGCCGGGAAACGGAACGGATTGCTCTTGGGGAAGAGCCCAGGTCAACATGGAGGGCGCGGCCCCAGCCAGGAGCGCCGCTCTCGACATCTGCTTGAGGAATTCACGTCTGGATTTCATCGTTGTTGACATTTTGAAAAACGTTGTTTGTAGCAGTTTAAGTTATCACCACCGGCCCGGAAAAGGAGAGTAGCCAAAACCGAGCCGGCGGCGTTTCCGAAGGGAAGGCGCCCCTCGAAAAATTGAGAACCCGTTGAACCGGTTGCTCCCGCGTCAACGGCTTACGCGGGACCATCTCGGTTCTACGGCAGGATGTAGCGGAACGAGGTGAAGACCATGTTGTCGACGCCTTCTGGAGTGACTCCAGGGTGCCCGGCGCCGGAGGGGCCGACGCCAGACCAGGTGTCACGAGTCAGATAGGAATATTGGACACCGAACTGGAACCTACCTCTCGGACCGTTGTAAAAGCGGTACCAGAAGCCGGCGGTTCCCTCGATCACGGCGCGAGTATCGGAGGTACAGTTGCTGAGGCCCGTGGGAGTGAAGCCGGTGTTCACCGTGGGAGCTAGTTCGCTGTAGCAGCCAGAGTTGTTAAACAGGGGCGCTCCGTAACCGACTTCCTTCCCCGTTATCGGATCAAAGCTGGAGGTCCGCTGAGCGTACTCGACACCGCCGTAGCCGTAAATGTCGAGTTTCTTCGCGTGCCATTCGAGCGTGGTGAGCCCTTCAAGGTTCTTGATCAGATGGAGTGTGCCGTCGGCGTTGATAGAGACATCCGAAAGCCCTGCCGGCGCATAGCGTCCGATTCCGCTCCCGCCGAAACCTTTCACCCCAAAGGTGAGACGGTGGGCGATGTTCCAGCGTGCACTTGCGCCGATGCCGCCTCCATTCTTGGAGGTGTTGTGGGCTCCGAGAGCGTTGGGACCGGGGGTGGTGCTGCCGCCGCAGAGTGTAGTGGTAGAAGCCACTTCGCCGCATGGAAAGACGCGGTCGGCGAACCGGTCGTACAGGCCGAAGGCTTCGTAGTGCCCAAAGCCGGGATCAAAGGCGACCTTCGCGATGAGATCGGGCGAAGGGTTGAAGGTATAAGTTGAAGTGGAGTTGTAGCTGTTGCTCGCGCCCGCCTGGCCGAGGAGGAAATTATCTCCATTGCCGTGCGTGGTGAGTGTGCCCTGCGCATTCTCCATGGCCACGGCGAATGCGACCTTATCGCCGAAGGTCTTGGTCAGCCGAATTCCATACTGGCGGGTGAAAACGAAGCCGACGTTATACGACGGGTCGATGGTCTTAGGCCGAACGTCGTTGGTTCTGCCCAGGTCATCATCGGGAGAGATTCCCTTTCCGTTTTCGGTCGCCAGGCTCCAGGCCTGGCCACCGAGGAAGCTCCAGCCGTTCGCCGCTTTGGCCTGCGCCCACGCTTGACGAAGACGGAGAGTGTAACTGTTGGTTGAAGTCGAGGTGGAGGTGACGCCGGCAGAAAGAAAGTCGGCGGATACGTAGCTGGAGAGTTCCACGTTTTTCAAGCGGCCGTTGACAAAGGTGGTGATCTTAGACTGGCGGCCAGAACCGAAAAACTCCGGTACCTGGCTCTGGGACGCGCCCGGCATAGTCAGGGAATTGAAGGGAGTGGGCAAATCCGCCGACAGGGCGTGCGAACGGCGCACGAATGCAGCTTCCGCATATCCGCCCGGGGTGATGTTGATGCCTCTGAAGTGTATGGTCAGCGGCCCCTCCATTGGGCTGGCGTTGGGCGAGGCGTCCTGTGGATTTGGGCTCGGGCTTGGGATATCTTGCTGAACCGAGATTCCGGTTGCGACCTCTGCCACCTGCTGCTGCGGGACGGCTCGGGTATCGGACTTGCTCGCAGCTTCCATCGCCGATTGCTGGGCCTGTTGGCGGTCTAGCTGTTTTGTGAGTCTGTCGATTTGTAATTGCTGCGCGGCCAGAGCGTCTTTTAGGGCTTGGACATCGGCAGCGGTGACGGTGGGCGGTGCGGGCGCGGCCGCCGCGTCCTTGGCGGCTGGCCCATCTGACGGCGGATTCTCTGCCCATGCGCCGGCGGTCAAAGCCGCAAGCGTCAGAGCAGTGACGATTAACTTCTTGCATGTTTTCATGGAATTTGGAACCCTCTCCTTTTGAGTTTTAGTCGACATACTTCTTAGTTACTGCCGAAGCTACACAACTCTTTGGCAAACGCAATTTAGGCCGGGTTGATTTTTCATCTTTTTGTTATCCCCGCGTCGTGCGTGGCTCTATGTGGACCACGACGGGTTCAACAAGAATCGGCACACGGCGACTCAGCGGTAACAACATCGGTGCGCGGGCCGTACTTCCTTCAAGAACGAAACGGTCTAATGCCTATCTTTAAGATTATTACTATCGACTTAGTAGTGTTTAGGAACTCGATACGTTATTTGTTCAACCAGCTTTGTTTCCCCCGGTTTTAACCGCGGATACCTTTCTCGGCTGCGAGGGCTGCGTCAGGCTATCAAAAGTCGCCTAAACACCTTTGTGTCCTCCGATGACCATGGGCACAACACTGGCCTTTTCCCTCTTCTTGGCCACGCGCTTGCCTTTGGTTGAGCGCGGCCCGGGGTCAGCGATGAGGTCGGCTAGCGTCGTGTTTTCCAAAATATTC
>DATNKA010000438.1:0-2166 GCA_035603655.1 Candidatus Acidiferrales bacterium
CGAAGGGAAGGACGCTGCAGTGAAAGGTCCGGTTACTCCTGCCTGATCTGACGGGCTCGGCTCTCGCTCTATTCCATTGGTTCAACAACCACGGAATCTGTGTCTGCTGCCGCGCCTCGCATCGGTAATTGCACGATCACGATCGCCGACAGGACCAACACAATTCCTACCGTCTGGATCGACCGCACGCCTTCTCCCAGAAACGCAGCCGCCAGCAGGATTGAAAAGACCGGCTCAAGGCAGCTGGCAATGATGGCACGAGTCGGCTCCAGATATTGCAGTCCGAGGAAGTAGAGAGAGAACGATGCTAAGACGGAGATCATGGAGAAGATGAACAGGAAGGCCCACTGTCCCAGGGAGTAGTGCGCAGCAAATACTTTCCATGGAGGATTGACGACCAGCCAGAAGACGGCGGCTGAAGTCAGCGTCCAGGTAAGGACGCGCCAGCGATCATAGCGGGCAAGGATGCGGTGTCCGCCCACGTTATAGAAGGCGAACGAGAACGAGGCCAGCAGAGCTGCGAACAAGCCGTAAGTATCCAGGCGAAGCGGCGATCCGGACTTCGCGCCAACGATGCCGATCGTTAGCGTAATGCCAGCGATGGCCACTCCGACGGCTGCTACCTTCTGCAGCGAGAGTTTCTGCTGGCCACGAGCGACCACATATATCAGCACCCAGACCGGCGCGGTGTATTGGATGATGATTGCGATGGCGACACTCGTCTTCTGAATTGCCACGTAATAAAAGTAGTTCGATGCGGCGACGCCCAGCATTCCAAGCACAAGGCACTGGATCAGATCGCGAGTAGGGAGCTTGATGCGCTGCCAGCCGCGGCGTCCAACCAGAATTGGCAGCAAAATGAGGAGTGAGAACGACGTTCGCGTTTGAGACAGAATAAGCGGATCGATCGGACGCAGCACCTCCCCGCCCAGTCGGAGCTTGCCGATAAAGACGGCACGGCCAAGCGCCGCAGAGACTCCCCATAAGAACGCTGCCGACGCGATAAAGAAATACCCGCGCAGGGAATGGGATGCGCTTCGATTGGGATCACCAGACTTCAGGATTCGGTCACCGATCCGATGATGGAGCGGCGTCGAGCAACTGGTCAAGGCGGACGGGATCAAAGCCGACAACCAGTTCGTAGGCGTCGTCGGTAAGGAAAACGAGGGTCGGCGTTTCGGAGCTTCCGTGGTCCTCGGTCATCTCACGACGGGCCTCGAGGTCGACACTGATATCGCGCTCCTCGAAAATCAGTTCCTTCGCCTCGAGGACCATCCTCATCAGCTCACAGGAGAAGCAGCCGGGTTGAGTGAATAATAAGATGCGCCGCGTCATTTTTCTGTGGTCCTGTGTTTGTGACCCTGCCTTTATGAGGCTGAGGTTTCGTGACCGCTACGCGCCGTTATATTCGATCTCGAAAGTAATCTTGGCCGTCTTTTCGAGCATAGCGGAGACCGAACAGTATTTCTCTTTCGACAGCCGGACTGCGTCCTCCATTGCCTTGGGAGAAACTGCACCGCTAACGCGATAGACCAGCTTGATCTCGGTATAGAACGCGGGATATCCCGCTGCGCGCTCCCCCTTCGCATGAACCTCAAGGTGCGTAAACGGTTCGCGCTTCTTGCGCAGAATGCCGACAACATCGGAAGCCGTACAACCGCAGAGCGCAATGAGTACGAGTTCCATTGGAGTGCTGGCAGTTTTTTCGGAGGCGGTGTCCATCACGAGGGCGTGGCCCGAAGTGGCTTCGCCGAGATAACGCTCTTTATCGGTCCAGATGGCTTTAGCGGTAATCATTGCGGCTTGCTACCTCCGGTTATCAGTGCTCGGTTCCGGGTGAATCAGGACGCGGAACAGTTCAGGGGCGTCCTGTTTGAAACGAATTTCCAGTTCGGTTTGGATATCGTGCACGCGGGCGAGCGAGAGATCGTCCGAAAGCGTGCAGTGGCAGGAAAGATACAACCTGCCGCGAACACGTTTGATAATGAAGTCGTGAACATCGAGCACTTCGGGGAACTGGGAGGCAACGGCCCTCAGTCGATGTTCCAGTTCGGCGTCACTAAATACTTCCTCGGGCTTTTCAATAGTGGCCGGCTCGCTCTCGATGTGGGTCAGGATGTCGGAAATCTCGGGGACGTCGCGGCGCATGTCGGCTTCGAGTTCGGT
>DATNKA010000439.1:0-6747 GCA_035603655.1 Candidatus Acidiferrales bacterium
ACTTCGAGAGATGACCAAAAAACGGTAGCGAACTAGCGCTCCTCGGACCGACTCCCAAGACCTTCTCGGGTCGGCTCACCCCCCGAAATCCATCCTTACCCGCCAGTGTACACGACTTAACTGGGATTTCTACATCGTGCAATGTAGAGCACGGTGAGCATGTATCGGTTTATCATATTGCTGCGCCACTGTGTCGGCTGATGCAGCAGCGCCCATGCGTCGTGTGGAAGACAAAATCCGTAGACTCTGTACTGACCTCACCGTTGCAAAGGACGACACGGAAGTCAGGGCCATTCTGGCCGAGCTCCAGGACGCGTTGCACGCGTACATCGAACGCCTTCGATCGCGTCTTCCCAACTATCCAATCATCATTGAACGACGCGCCCGAAACGAGATTCCAGAAAACTCGCGATAGCTTTTCAGCCCGTGATATTGATGGGAGGTATTGGGCTCAGCCGTTGCTTGCCTCTGACGCAGCCTGAGCAGATAACACCCCTCATGTACGGCATGGCCGTTCTCATCGGTCTTACTGATTTCAAGCTCCACAGGGTTGTGGCAGATAAAGCACAGGGGAGAAGTTATCGGTTCGGGCATGAGCGGTGCCTCCATTGCAGATGAATAGCACGATTCCTGCCATTTGATTCGCGACTTGGATTTGTGCGGGATACGCGGTCCGACCAGTCACGCGCACCGGGAATTTTGGGCGAGCGACCGAAAAATCTGCACTACTTTTCGATCCCTGGGACCTTCGATCTACAGTTAACACCCTAGACGAGGTCCATGCTTTCCGCCGGGATCCCTTCCGGCTTGTTGGTTCTCCACAGTTCCCGCCGATGTGGTCTGAGCTGCGTATTGCGCGACGACATTCTTGCTCAACAAAGCGAACAGAACTTAAAAAGCAAACAGAACTTAATTGTCTGAGGCGTACTTCGAAGCCTTCATTTTTGTAGTCAAGCTGTTCCATTAGGATCCGTTCGCTGCCCGTCGAGTACAACGCTTGCAGCAGCAGGGCCCATAGCAACTTCTCCGGCGCGATCGACGGCCGTCAGGTTTTCGCCTACAGCTTGCGGAACCGTGTAAATTCTGTGCTCACTGCTTGAATGCGAAGTCCAGAGTCTTGCTCTCACCCGCTGCAACGGTAAGCTTCTGGCTTTGCGGCCCTAGTTTTTCCTGCCAGGCGGTGATGGTGTAAGTGCCCGGCGGCAGATCCTTCAATTCAAAGCTGCCAGTCTTGTCCGTCACCGCAAAGTAGGGATGCTTGAACACCGCGATGTATCCCCTCATCCAGGGATGAATATTGCACTTCACCGGAATCGCAATTTCCTCACGCGCAAAGGATTGTTCAAGAGGTATGCCGTGCGGCTGAGTCATGTTCCACTCCCGATTATTGTTGGGAGTCGGATGAATATTGTGAGTGGTTTCGTCGCTATTCACGACATCAAGCTTTTGTCCGGCCTGCAGCGCCAGTACGTGGGGCTTGTACTGGCAGCCTTTCTGTTCGAGCGTGGCAGGTTGCGGCGGAGGCTGAAAGTCGTGGGAGGTGAGTCCATCCGAAACGTAAACCACGACGTTGGCGAGCCCTCCGTCGCTGCCGACTACAACCTCCTCGGTGGTTGCCGGCGTTGGGTGAGCCTTGGCACAGAGCGGGTCCTGCGACATGTCGATGTGAGAAGGTTGCGGGGCGGTGCCTGCGAACTTCACCGTGCCTTTTAAGGAAGCATTGGCATCCGGCGGAGCGGACCAGCCCGCGAGAGTCAACATAACTGTCGCCAACACGCAAACTGTGCAGATCGAAATGAATGAGGATCTCGATTTCATGTCAAGTTTCCTTTTTTGTTCTCCAAAATGTTCAACGAACTGATTTCATTCGCTGCAGTGACTATTTCGGCCACAATGAACCGGCGCTAGCCCCGAAGTTTTTCATTGTCCTGTCGGAGCGGTTGCCGGTTGTGTCTTATGGCCACTCAACGAGCGGAGATAGTGCACAACGTCCCATCTCTGATCGGTCGTCATCGCGCTTGCAAACGATGGCATGGGCGTGCCGTCCAGACCGGTTACCAAGTCGCGGAACATATCCCGATCCGTGCTTCCGCACTTGAACCGGGGCCCGCTCGTAAAGTCGAAAGGCGTAATCGGGTTGCCTTTGCTATCGCTCAAGCCGGATGCTGACGGCCCGTGGCCTCGTCCGTCTTTGCCGTGGCAGGACCAGCAATTCATGCTCACGAAGAGCTGCGCACCACGCTGGATACTTTCAGCAGAAGTGGGCGGCTCCGTCGGGATCTCAACCGGCGCGGCTGGTTTCTCCTCTTGAAATGCGGAAGAGAAAGTCTTGATATACGCGATTAGATCCACACGCTCTTGGCGAAGAAGGGGCTTCCACGAGGGCATACCGCTGGCATGCACTCCGCGGCTAATTGTGGCGTAAAGATCGCTGTCAAGAGGCAGGCTGCCGCTTGGCGTCGAGCGACATTTGAACAACGCCTTCGTGAAGTCGCGGGGCTTCGGGTCAAGAAAAGGAGCGCTCTCGCCTCGACCATCTCCGTCGGGGCCGTGGCAGGAAACGCAGTAGCGTACGTAGAGCGCTTTACCCCGCTTCGCATTTCCGACAAACTTGCCGACGTGGCTTTCCTGTGCCGAGCTGGTGATGCCCCACAACAGCGAGAGGATCGCCGCAGTGCATATCAACTTGATTGTTGTGCCCACCAGAGTTTCCTCCTCAGAAGTCGAAATCAAATCCCATCAGATAACTATTGTGGATAGGGTCTTTGCCGCTCACAGGAGTGGGTGCGACATTGATGATGCGCGAGTATTCTTGCGTCCACGCCAAACCTGCCCGCGGACTCATAATAGGATACCAGCGATAGCCGATGGTCCAGTTGTCAAGATTTCCTTCTTTGGCGGGAATGACTGGATTGGCTTGTCGAGACATTCGTTCCAGTTCGTATCGACTGAGAAAGATCAGTCGGCTATTGGGGTTGTAATGAGCCTCGACAAATCCGCCATTCCATGTCGGGGCCGCCGCACCTTTTGGCAACAAGGCAGGCAGGTTGGACGGGACCGAGTTGCCAAGAAACACGTTGTCATATCCGTGCAAGAAAAAAGTGTAGAAATCAAACTTGTTCACGTACCAGTGTCCGTAAGCGCCGACTCGATAAAAGCTGCGATTACCTGTACCGGAACCCGGGATCGGTGTGCCTCCGCTGGTTTGGAAATATGTTGGTGAGTCCCCTAGGAATGCATAGGCGCCAACCTGCTGCCTTCCGAACCAAGGCACCTCAAAAGACTGATTAAAATTGGCATACACATCGAGCGCCTGATTCGCGGGCAAACTCCCGGCGCCGTTGCTGTCGGTGACTCCCGCCACCGAATAACGGGTTGAATCGTCGTCCGAGTGCCCCTGTAACTCAATTCCGAGTTGCGGCAACCCGATGCCTTGAAAGAAATTGTTATCGCCTGGTGGTGTGAAGAAGTAGGTCTGGTAGAGGCCACCGGTGTTGCTCAGCGTTAGGGTACGTTCTTGAGAGATGGGTTCATCAAGTTCAAACCTACCCAACTTCACGTTAAGCCAGTGTGATCGAGCGAGACCATCGAGGCGAGCCCATGCTTGCGATAGACTGATACCCGAGTTGCTAATCGACGGCTGAATGAAAAACGAAATGTTGTTGTACAGCGTTCCGGCAGTGACCACGTCGACGCCACCCACATCGAAGCCCGACGTTGTAACTGATCTTTCCACCAGCCCGCTGCTCGCGTCGCCGGGAGTTGCATCGACTGCCTGGCGTTTGTTGTTCTCACGATGCCATACCGGCGTCGTGCGGAACATGATCGGCCAATACGATGGATCCTGGTAGATCGGTCCGTCACGGTCGTTGCCCAATTGATACCCGTTGTCTTTGAAGGTCTGACCGAAGTTGTTGAGCATGGGCCAAGCCTCGTGACACGCGGAGCACCGCAACCCATATTTGCGCGCAAACGCAGGAATTCCATAAGCCGGTTGCAGTGTCGTCAGGAGCATCGCCACAACCACCCAAGGCATGCTCAATCTCGGCAAAGATTTTGTTTTCATGTGGCCTCTTAACCTCAGTCAACAAGACGCTGGAAACGGATTTGAATCCGGTTGAGGGACAAATTTGTAGCCGACCCCGCGAACGGTTTGAAGAAAGACGGGATGACTAGGATTGCTCTCGATTTTCTGACGAAGTTTCGCAATGCAGTTGTCAACCGTGCGGTAAGTCGAGCGCTGCCGCTTTGGCCAGGCAGAGCTGATGAGCTTTTGGCGCGAAATCACGATCCTGGGTCTACATACCAAGAACTTGAGCACTTTGAACTCCCGGAGCGTGATCTCGACTGGCCGGCCGACGCGATAGAGTTCCATCGTTCTGAAATCCAGGGACATCTCCCCGAACTGCGCCACTTGACAGACTTTTCGGCCTTGAAAATCTGACATCTTCAGGGCTCTCCCGGCTGTCGACGATTTCGAGCTGCCCCACATTACGGCTGGTAGAGAAGTCGACTTGTCACAGAACGGTCACATTCTTGTCAAATCCGTGCATCCGAAATCGCTGTCGCATCCGATTGGGCGAGGGATGACAGCGCGATTCAGTTGTTGAAGTCGCAAATCATCTGCTTCGGAGTGGACCTCAGCGAGCAGACCTTTCAGTAGGTTGGATCAACAACAGGCGGCCCTGCCTCAAGGCTCCGGGAATCTCAATTCCGAGGGACGAAACGGTACGCGTTGGCAGGGACACCAAAGTCCGGTGGATTGATCGCTGACCGAGGTCTCATGCCAACCTTCCGCTATCGCGTTTGTGATCGCGACAAAGTCGCCTAAGAACACCGGTCAGTAGGGAGATCACCTCGGTCAACTCATCGACGTACGTGAAGCGGCCCTGCAGGCGTAGCTCCTTGACCAGGATCGTCAGCGGATCGAGCACGCCCGCCGCCGACTACGACGATGGTGCCCTCGGGCCTCGCCGCGGCCAGAGCGCCGTTGCGACCGGACAGCTTTCCGAAGACGAGGCAAGGTTTCGTCGCGCAGCTGACGGGCGATATCGCTGGTTTCTGGCGCGCGGTCTTCCACTTCGGGACCAGCATGGAAAAATTGTCAGACGGTACGGGACCCTCACGAACATTAAAGATCGTAAACGTGCGGGAGATCATCCTCGCGATACGCGCATTAGGCTTACCAGGGCGTGGCAAATTGCAACCGTGGCTGATCCGTCAGCTTCGATCGCTCACGAGCTCAACCG
Source organism: Candidatus Acidiferrales bacterium (assembly GCA_035603655.1). Lineage (GTDB taxonomy): Bacteria > Acidobacteriota > Terriglobia > Terriglobales > Acidobacteriaceae > Sulfotelmatobacter. The sequence continues at coordinate 5,250 of DATNKA010000439.1, forward strand.
CTCAACCGGCCCCTCATATCTTTACTTGCTAACGCTCAAACGGGCAAGCGCTGGTTGGCAGCCAATCCGCCAAATCTGCCGGAAACTAACGCATCGATTGAACGAATAATAAAAGATGCTCGTGCTGCCGACCGGGTCATGCAGCACATTCGTGGACTCTTTAAACAGGAGTCTTTCGAAAAGAGCCAAGTAAGTATCGAGGACGTGCTGAGTGAAACAGTTCGTTTCCTACATGGGGATCCAAGAAAGCACGAGGTTTCTATTGATTGGCAATCGGATGAGCATCTCCCCGCGGTTTCCGGTGACCTGACTCTTCGCAGAATTTCAATTTCAATGAACGATCAACATCGCAGATACGTGTGTTTGTCAATTTTGATTTCAAATGCGATGGAAGCGCTGGAGGCAGGCAACCGCACATAATCGTTCGAGCATCCGCGACGGATCAAAATCAGATGCTCATTCAGGTGATAGACAATGGACCAGGAGTTGCCGATCAGGAAAGAATCTTTGATGCTTTTGTTACTGCGAAGATAAATGGGATGGGGATCGCATCTGGCCGTATCGCGTTCCATCGTCGAGGTTCACGGCGCCGCGGTGCCGGATAGGTCCTCATCCACGTCCGCCAGCGGCGTAGTGAAAGTTCGAAGGGACTGTGCCCAAACCAAGTCATATCGACATGTCCTCCGACCCCAATTGTAAGTCGCACTCTTGTGGGCCACGACAGAAGACATCGTCGCTGGCGCGAATGGGATGCTGGAAAACGCTGTTGTGTTTGTTGCTGACGGCCTGGGAGATCGCACCTTTCAACCCCCGGCGCAACTCGCCGTCCTCGAGCAGAAGGGTTGCTTATCAGTAGCGTGGTCCAGAGGGTAAGCCCGCATCAGCCGCGGACGCGCTCCACCGGCGATTCGACGCGCCGCCAGCTTACTTCTTCGGTTCTTCCGCCGAAAGAAACGCCGTGAAGGATTTCGGCGATGATCTCTGCAGTTTGGGAGATGGTCATTCCGGAACGATTGAAGAAGAGATTCCCGTCCGCGAAAGATACGTTGCCGCTACGTACCGCTTGAAGATCTCGCCACCACGGATGTCGCTCTAACACACCCTGTTCCCGCAAACTCCGCTGCAGATTGAATCCGCAAGGCGCTACGATCAGATACTCCGGATCGGCATCCCGAAGCTGCTCGGAAGGAATGGCGGCTGAGTACTCGCCTTTCTTGCCCAGCAGGAGTTCGCCGTTCGCGATTTCCACCAGCTCTGGCCCCCAGTTTCCCATCGCGAATAGGGGATCGGTCCACTCGAGCATGACCACGGTTGGCCTACGGAAACCCGAAGCTTTTTCCCTGACCTTGTCCAGCCGCTCACGTTCGCCTCCGACCACGGCCTCAGCTCGATCCTCCAGGCCGAGCGCTTGCCCAATCTGCAGGATACCCTGGAATACTTCATGCAGATTCGAGGCGGAGAGCGCGACTTGCTGCGCGGCGGGTAGACAGGCACCACT
>DATNKA010000440.1:0-6679 GCA_035603655.1 Candidatus Acidiferrales bacterium
CTGCCAGGGCGGTGCACTCCGCTCCCAACTCAGGCTTGCCCGCGCAAGCTGGCAGGAAGCCACGCTTTCTTACAAGCAGACGGTTCAGAACGCCCTGGAACAGGTTTCCAATTCACTCGTCGCTTCTCAAAAAGACCGCGAGTTCCGCGAACAACAAGAATTGCTCACGCAGGCAGCACAGCAGACCGATCGGCTCTCCGAGGTTCTTTACAAGAACGGCGGCGCTAGCTACCTGCAAGTGCTGACCAGCGAAACGAATTCTTTCTCGGCCGAACTCAATCTCGTGCAGGCACAACTGAATGAGCGGTTGGCACTAGTTCAGCTTTACCAAGCTCTCGGCGGCGGATGGCAACAGTAATGGCAAACGCGGAAGTGGTCGTGTCGGGCGCCCAAGCGACGTCAATCCTTACCGATCTCGGTATTGGATCTAATACCTACGCGGGCAGGTGAGCCAGCGAGCAGCGCCATTGCACGGCGGTAACACGGGTCCAAATCCCGTCGGGACGCCAACAAAATAAAAGACTTGCGGGAGACAGCGTTTTTCGCTGGGGACATAGCGCGGACGCACAACGCTTAGCCCAACTTCTCTTCTTTTCTTCGCCTCCCGCAGCCTCCCCACAACTTTTCCCTGCGCATTGCGCTTGCCGGTGTCACCGCCTGGGCGTACCGGATCTCGGGATTATTTATCGACGCCGGCCCGGTAAATTCGCCTATTTTGTTTCAGATTGGCATTCCGGGCGGAAGGCGGGATTCGCACGCCTGGAACCCGACCTCGGTAAGCGATGTTTTCTTCCGGGTCCGAGGCGCGACCCCGTTGATTAGTTCATTCGATTCCAGGAAGCTCTGGCTGAGATTGACGGCGGTGGGAGTCTCGCCGAGGCCAGTAATCGACTCATAGAACCCCACCTCGGATTCGATGCCGGTGTAGGTGCCGGGTTCGAAAAGCACTGCGGCGCGGCGAGTATCAAACTGTCCATAACTGGCCAGCGTTGCGAGCGTCGCATTAATCGTTGTGGAAGGCATACTAGGGTCAACAATATTTAGGTTTGGGCCCAAAGTCTGGACTGGTCTGCGCCATAGCTAGATTGCCGCCGGGTAGAAACATTCCCGGCATCGATCCGGACAGAAGCATACAGGTGAAAATCAGGGGCATTCCGATTGTCGATAGCATCCGACGATTAAGCGAGTTCGTTCGACCGCCGCGAATCTGGTGAGTCAAAGTGTGATTATCCATGGGGCTTGGCACTCCTTGGGGGGAATCTGAGGGGCGATCCTCGTGGGACAAGAGTATAGTCAAAGTTCCGTGCGCTACGGAAGTGAAATTCGTAGATCCTCGAGCACTGAGGAAGACTTTGCCGCGATCGGCGAGAGGCATGGTGGCCTCACCGCTAGCAGGTGGATTTTCCCGCAAGTCCGACCGAGACTCGAAAAGCAATCTGTGGCTTGACGACAAAAGCCAAATCACGCAATGCACAGGTGTCTCGAAGTGATCTGAATCAAAACTCATGTAATCTACTAGCTGACCGAGCCGAATGGAAACGTCTCGCTAAGGGGTATTTCATGTTGAAGGGTTCACCCGCACGGCTCCTCCTTCTCTTTTTTATAGCGTTTGCGGCGTATAGCTCGTCTGCTCAAAGCGCCACCAATCCCGACTTCGATGGCAAGAGCTGGTGGGAATACGTCAAGGTACTAGCCGCTGACAACATGGAAGGGCGAGAGACCGGCAGTGAAGGCCTGCGCAGGGCATCGGCGTACATCGTTGAGCAGCTCAAGAAAGATGGGTTGCAGCCGGCTGGGGTCAACGGCTTCTATCAGCCGGTGAAGCTGATCAGTCGTCAGATCGATGAATCCGCCTCGAGCCTAGCGGTGGTTCGCAACGATTCGAAGGAGCCGTTGACGTTAGGAGAGGACGCATTTTTCAGCACCCGCGTCCAGCTTGCTCCCGAAGTAAACGCGCCGATGGTGTTCGTGGGCTATGGACTCAGCATTCCGGAAAAAAGTTATGACGACTATGCCGGACTCGATCTCAAGGGCAAGGTGGTCGTCATGATCTCAGGATCTCCGGCGGATATTCCGTCGGCATTGGCGTCCCATTATCAATCCACCGCGGAGAGATATAAGACACTGCGGGAAGCTGGCGTAGTGGGGATCGTCGCGATTCCCAATCCTGCATCGATGGACATTCCTTGGGGCCGCATGACACTGGCCCGCACCCGTCCCAGCATGACTCTCGCGGATCCGGAACTCGACGAGACCAGAGGCATGAGCTTGGTAGTCGTCTTTAATCCAGTCCAAGCGGAGAAGCTGTTCCGCGATTCCGGTCATAGCTTTGCGGAACTCGCTGCTTTGGCAAAAGATCGAAAGCCACTTCCTCGATTTGCATTGACAGCTGGCATTCAAGCACGAGCCAAGATCATCCGCAAGGATGTAGAGTCTGCGAACGTCGTCGCCAAGCTGCCGGGCAGTGACCCCAAATTGAAGAATGAGTATGTTGTGCTCTCATCCCATATGGATCACCTTGGCATCGGCGAACCAATCAATGGCGACGGGCTGTACAACGGCGCAATGGACAATGCTTCTGGGTGCGCGCTGAACCTCGATATAGCCAACGCACTGCAACGTACGCACGCCAAGTTGAGTCGGTCGGTTCTGTTTGTGTTTGTCACCGCAGAGGAGAAAGGACTCCTGGGATCGAAGTACTTTGCCTCGAATCCTACGGTTCCAACGGATTCCATGGTGGCAGACATCAACACCGACATGTTCCTGCCAATTTTCCCGCTGAAGATTCTCACAGTGTATGGGCTTGCGGAATCGAACCTTGGTGATACGGTGCAGCAGGTGGCGCAGTCCGATGGGGTCGAAGTGCAGCCCGATCCTGAACCTTTGCGCAACATTTTCATCCGCAGTGACCAATACAGCTTCATTCGACAGGGCATTCCCTCGATCGCCATGAAAGTGGGATTCACCTCGGGATCACCCGATGCGGAGATGGCCAAGAAATGGCTTACGGAGCGATACCACGCTCCGTCGGATGATTTGAATCAGCCTGTAGATCTAATCGCAGCCGGCAAGTTCGAAGATATAGTCCAGGGTTTAACTGTAAGAGTTGCTAACGACCCCCACCGTCCGGAATGGAAAGGCGACAGCTTCTTCCGCAGGTTTGTTAGGGACAAGCTGGGCAAGAATGCAGGAGCAGCAGGATTACGCTAGACGGTCGTTCGTACTCGCTGCCCGAGAAGAAGCAAATGAAGACGGCAGAGTTAGGCCTCACCCAAAATGCTTGGACTTGCTTGGTCGAATGCGAAAAGGAAACCTGCAGACAGGCGCCATCAAAGATGCCGGGGGGCCGCCTCGGCGCCTATTCGATTTGGCGAACTTTGATGGAGATGTCACTCGAAAATCAGGCAAGCGTCTGTTTGCCATCGCAAAGCTTCGAGATTCTTAAATACATATCCGATGATCCGCAAATTTCATCAACGCGGTATCCTTGAGGGGGATCGCGACGCGCTACAGGTCGCCCGAAAACTGGATAGGAAAATCGAAGATCCCTTACGACAAACTGCCGGGCCCGAGCCTCTCCGAAAAACCTTACGCATCTTTTGTCAGGATTTTGTCAAATTTGAAAAGGGACTGCCAAATCCTTGACAGTCGCGGTCACCGGATGACAGACTTGGTCCCCCTGCGTCTTAAGAGCGCGGCAAGTAAAAGAACGTTTCCTGCGCTTCGCGCCCGTTCAAATGCAACATTACTTCCAAGTATCGAATTCAATTTCCAGCTAAGGAGATCTCTATTCATGCGACACTCCCTCGTCAACGGGTCACGTGTTTCCTTTTTGCTCATGCTTGCCCTGAGCAGTTTGTTGCCACTTGCGTATGGCGGTCAAACTAACCAGATCGTAACCGCGGTGAACGAATCAGATCTGGTTCAACTGAACGGTAGTACTCACCCGCTTGCCCGAGCAGAGTTCGATCAGGGACTGGTAGCCGACGGTCTGCGGATGGATCACATGTTTGTGGTTTTGCGCCGCAGCCCCGAGCATGAACAGGCGTTGCAACGACTGATGGCGGAATTGCAAAATCCACATTCCACGAGCTATCACAAATGGCTTACCGCGGATGAGCTGGGAAAAAAGTTCGGGCCAGCTCGTGCGGACATCGAAGCGGTTGTTACATGGCTCAGGTCGCATGGCCTTGAGGTGAATTTGGTTCATCAAAGCGGCATGACGATAGATGTATCCGGCACTGCTGGACAAGTTAGCGATGCTTTCCATACTGAAATCCACCACTACAACGTGAACGGTGAGCGACATATCGCCAATGCTAGCGATCCCAGGATTCCGGCCGCACTTGCATCAGTCGTAGTCGGCGTGTCCTCGCTTCATGACTTCATGCCAAAATCGCTGATAAAGAAACCCAAACCCGCTTTCACGTTCCCCTGCACCGGATGTCCCGACGGATTTGACAATACCGAGCAGTTTGACGAAGCCCCATCGGATTTTGCGACGATTTACAACGTTACTCCGCTGTATAAGGCGACCAAACCAATCACGGGGAAAGGACAAACTGTAGTTGTTCTGGAAATCAGCGATATACAGCCTGCCGATGTAGCCACCTTCCGCAAGGCTTTTGGTCTCTCCTCGTTCTCTGGCACGTTCAGTCAAATTCACCCAGGCCCTGGTTGCATCGACCCAGGTAAAAATGGTGAAGAAGGGGAAGCTGCGCTTGACGCTGAATGGGCGGGCGCAATCGCTCCCGATGCCACGGTCGAACTGGCATCTTGCGCTGACACCGCCACTAATTTCGGCGCTTTCCAGGCCGCGCAGAATCTGCTCGACAGTGCGAGTCCGCCGCCGATTATGAGTCTTAGTTTCGGAGGATGCGAAACCGCCCAAGGACCGGCTGGCAATGCATTCATCAACAGCCTGTGGCAGCAAGCTGCGTTCGAGGGAGTTTCGGTCTTCATTTCTGCTGGCGACGGCTCGGCGGCAGGGTGCGACGACTTCGATACCGCCACTTTCGCAGTCGATGGCATCGCGGTAAATGGCCTTGCCTCGACTCCTTACAACTTCGCCACCGGCGGCACCGATTTTTCCGATACCTTCAGTAACACGAATAGCGCCTACTGGCGCAAAACCAACAGCGCAACCGGAGAATCTGCCAAGTCATATGTTCCTGAAATGACCTGGGAGGACTCCTGCGCCGGCAGCGTGCTGTTCACTTTCCTTGGATTCCCCAACGGACTTTCCCTGTGCAATACGGGAAATTTTCTCGATATCGCTGGCGGCAGCGGAGGCCCCAGCTTCGTCTACCCCAAGCCTTTCTGGCAATCTGCAGTCTTCGGCGTTCCGGCCGACGGCAAACGTGATTTACCAGATGCCTCTTTATTTGCGTCGAACGGCTTCTGGAATCACGCCATCATTTTCTGCATGTCAGATCCGAAAGAAGGGGGCACTCCATGCAATTATTCAGTGCCCCTGGACGCGTTCAACAACAGCGCAGGCGGAACTTCTTTCACCGCACCACAATTCGCCAGTATCCAGGCGCTCATTAACCAAAAGGCGGGCGGGCCTCAGGGGAATCCAGCTATGATCTACTACGATCTGGCTGCCTCCGAGTTCGGAGGTCGAAACAATCCCAACTCTTCCGTCCTGGCGAAATGCAATGCTAACGACGGAAACAAGGTGGGGAGTACTTGCACTTTCCACGATGTAACGTTGGGGAGTATCGACGTTCCGTGCTTCGGCACCAACAACTGTTTCCTGCCGGACCCAACAGGATTCGGCGTGCTTTCCGTATCCGACACAACGCTGGAGGTAGCGTATCCCGCACAAAAGGGCTGGGACTTCGCCACTGGGTTGGGCAGCCCCAACGTGACGAACCTAGTCAACAACTGGCCGTAACCGTCGTACAAATCGAGCCCACGCGGACGCGAAATGAAATCTAATCTATGACGCGTTCCGCGTGGGCATGTGTTCAGAGAAAGTTCGCAAGAGCTTAGCCAGCCAATCGAGGTCGGGCAAGACCCAGGCCAGCCGCTTTCGGCTAGAGATTCTGGCCGCGTCTTTCCGCCTCCGTCATTGCCCGGACATGTAGCGCAGTGGTCCGCAAAGGTCAGTCAGAATTTCGGCTGTCGAGGCGAAGGGATTGGTCGCGTTGTGTTCGGACGCCGGAGTCCCTTCAGCCGCCAGAAAGTCGGCAATCGCCTGCGTTGCGAAGTAATCGAAGGGCTCATCGTCCGGCATCACCGGCATCGCGTTGGCTTGCGGCGCCCCGAACCGGCGTCCGCAGTACCCTGAGACCAAATCCTTCCAGTTCCCGATCCAGGCTGGGAGAAAAGATCGAATCGTGGTCATGGAGGAGGAGCTCGCATTGACGATTATTAGGCAGGGCTTCACGAAACTGCTGTAGCGTCCACGCGGCGGTCGGTTGCGCAGTTACGTTGCAGTGCAATATTTTCCTGCTTTCCACCTCCATGACTATAAGAGCGGATCGCCTCGGGTGTGACCGCACCATCCTTGTTTTCACGGACAATGGGATCAGTTAATTTCCATCCCCAATAGCTCTTGCCTTTCTCGATGCCTGCCCTCTGTCGGGGAGAATCGAAATCGCCGGTGAGACCCTTCCAGCGTGTCACGTCGCTCAGGTGTCCTCCCGCCCGCAGGATTCCATGAGAGCTCAGC
>DATNKA010000441.1:0-5409 GCA_035603655.1 Candidatus Acidiferrales bacterium
GGGCTTGGGGGGGAGAAACGAGGACGTAACTCTGCTGCTCAACAAGTTGGGGGAGGGCGACCAAAACGCTGCCACCCAGCTGGTTCCGCTCGTCTATGAGGAACTCCATCGCATGGCTGCCCGGTACTTGCGGCAGGAGCGTCCGGGACATACCCTGCAAGCGACTGCGCTGGTTCACGAAGCCTACATAAGACTGGCGGGGCAACGGGATGCGAAATGGCAAAACCGGGCCCAGTTCTTCGCCGTGGCCTCGCAGCTAATGCGGCACATCCTGGTCGACTACGCACGGGCACAATTGAGGGGAAAACGCGGAGGCAAGCAGCAAAAAGTCTCTCTGGACGATTCGTTGCTGGTCTCGCCCGACCGCACCGACGAACTGCTGGCGGTGAATGAGTCGCTCTCGCGCTTGGAGAAGATGGATCCCCGCCAGGGACGGATCGTGGAACTCCGCTACTTTGGAGGCCTGACCGTGGATGAGACGGCGGAGGTTCTCCAGATTTCCTCCAAAACAGTTCTGCGGGAATGGAATGTGGCCAAAGCCTGGCTGTATGGGAACCTGAAAGAACAGTATGCAGATGACGCCAGAGACCTGGAAGCAGGTAAAGGCACTGCTTGAGTCCGCATTGGAGTTAGCGCCGGCACAACGGGCGGATCTCCTCAAGCAGAAGTGTCCCGACGAAGCCATGCGGCGGGAAGTGGAAAAGCTGCTGGAAAACCACGAGCTGGCCGGGAACTTCCTCAGCAACCCGGTTATGAATCCCCGAGTTGCGATACCTCGCGAAGTGCGAGAGAACGGCCCCGGCGGTGACTCCGGATCTGCGGGCTCAGGTGCTGGAACGAGCTCCGCTGCTGCCCGTCTGGGACAGGTCCTGGGTAACTATCGAATCCTTTCCAAGCTCGGCGAGGGCGGTATGGGGCAAGTTTGGCTGGCAGAACAGACAGCGCCACTGCGCCGTCAGGTCGCGCTGAAGTTGATCCGGGTGGGTATCTACGACGACTCGGTACTGCAGCGTTTCGAGTCAGAGCGACAGTCCTTGGCGAGCATGAATCACCTTTCCATCGCCAAGGTCTTCGACGCAGGGACTACTCCCGATGGCCAGCCGTACTTTGCCATGGAGTACGTGCCCGGGCTGCCGATTACACATTACTGCGACGGAAAGCGACTGAAGATCAGCGAGCGTCTCCATCTCTTCGTCCAGGTCTGCGAGGGCGTGCAGCATGCCCATCAGAAGGCGATCATGCACCGTGATCTGAAGCCGGCCAACATCCTGGTCGTAGAGGTGGACGGAAAAGCAACCCCGCGCATCATCGATTTTGGCCTGGCCAAGGCGGTAACCCCCACGGCTCCAAGAGAAGGCCTGCTTACTCAGGTGGGCGCGTTCGTGGGGACGCCAGGATATATGAGTCCGGAGCAGGTGAATCCGGACTTACACGACATCGACACACGGACCGACGTGTACTCGCTGGGAGTTGTTCTATACGAGTTGCTCACGGGATTTCTGCCCTTTGACACGAAGAGCGACGACCAACGGTTTGCCGACAAGTTCAGGCAGCTGAGGGAAGAGGATCCGCCGCCGCCTAGCACGAAGGTTCGCGCCGATCGTGCAAGCTCGACCACCAAGGCCGAAGAACGCAGCACCGACCCCAAGCAACTGGTCTCGCTGCTGCGTGGAGATCTGGATTGGATCACGATGAAGGCGCTCGAGAGGGACCGCGCCCGCAGGTACGGGACGCCGTCGGAGCTAGCCGCGGACATCAGACGATATCTGCACCATGAACCAGTTACCGTGCGGCCGGCCAGTAGCGCTTACAAGTTAAGGAAGTATGTGCGGCGGCACCGCTTTGGAGTCGCGGTGGGGACAGCCGTGGCTCTGCTGCTGGCTGGATTTGCAGCCATGCAGGCGCTTCAGGTGCGCCGCATCATGCGTGAACGCGACCGGGCGAACCGGATCACCGACTTCATGGTGGGCATGTTCAAGGTGTCGGACCCGAACGAGGCGCGAGGAAACAGGATCACGGCAAGGGAGATTCTCGACAAAGCATCGAACAATATCGAGGCCGGCCTCGCCAAGGACGTTGAAGTTCAATCTCAGTTCATGCAGGTGATGGCGCAGACCTATATCAATCTTGGGCTGTTCGCTCACGCCCACGGACTAGCCGAGCGTGCGCTGGAAAATCGTCGGCGCGCGCTCGGTCCCAACGATCCCAAGACCCTGGAGTCGATGACTCAGCTGGGGTGGATTTTGGACCGCGAAGGCCACGACCTCGAGGCGGAGAAGCTGATTCGGGAGACTCTCGACGTGCAGCGCCGCGTTCTGGGGCCGGAAGATCGGCTGACCCTTGAGACCACAGACAACCTGGGAATCATCCTGGAGAAGCAGGGTCACTACGCGGAGGAAGAGAAGTTGGAACGCGAACTGGTCGCAATCCGAACTCGCAAGCTGGGCCCCGAACATCCCCAGACCCTGCGATCGATGTTGAACCTGGCCGACGCGTTGCATGGGGAGAGCCACCTTCCGGAATCTGAGAAACAGTTTCGCCAGTTGCTCGAGATCGAGCGCCGAGTGTTGGGATCCGGACACCCATCGATGCTAGCGACCATGCACAACCTGGCGAACGTGATCCAGGAGCAGGGCCGCTACGACGAGGCTGAAGCACTTTATCGAGAGACGCTGGAGACGGAGCAGCGCGTGCTCGGGCCGGAACATCCGGACACAGCCAGCACTATGACAACTCTCGCCAACACGATCATCTACGGGCAGGGTCGTTCCTCCGAGGCAGAAGTGTTGTACCGCAAGGCACTAGAAGTTGCGCGGCGCACGCTAGGGCCGGAACACCCCTACACAACCGGAGCGGAGGAAGGACTGGCCAACGTGGTTTCGTCGCAAGGTCACTATGCAGAGGCAGAGAAACTCCATCGCGAGATTCTGGCCATCCGCATGCGTCTTCTCGGGCCTGACCATACGGATACCTTGCTGTCGCAATACAATCTGGGAGATGTGCTATTCCGGGAAGGGCACCTTCCGGAGGCTGACAAGTTGTTTCGGGAAACGCTCAAGTCGCAAGCCCGGGTATTGGGAGCGGAGAGTCCCGACACTCTGGCCTCAAAAGCATTTCTCGCCCGAATTCTGACCAAGGAGGGTCACGCGCCAGAGGCGGAAGTTCTGGCCCGGCAGGCTTACGAAGTGCAACTCCGCGTGCTTGGGCCGCAGCATGCCGACACGCTCAGCAGCCTGCAATACCTCGGGACCGCGTTGGTTAACAGCCATCGCTATGACGAAGTGAAGAAGTTGTTCGCCGACACCATCGAAAAGATAGGCGGGAGCCAAGGGGGGAACGCTTCGGCCGCATGGTACAACTATGCCTGCGTGGCAGTAGTGGCGAACCGTCCTAACGAGGCCCTTCAGTATCTGCGGGAAGCCATTGACCTTGGGTACAGCGATGCAGAACACCTGCAGGCCGACGATGACTTGAAACCGCTTCGCCGCGACCCACGCTTTACCTCGTTGGTGAGTGAAGCACGAAAGCGCCCCGCAGCGAGCACGCAGAAAGCGGACTAGTGCGGCTGACGCCGCAGTGAAAGTTTGTAACGTCCGGCACTCGTTATCGCGGGTTGTTTTGCAGCAGGCTTGCGATGCTCCTGCCAGTGCGAAATACGGCAGGCACGACGAGACTCGAACTGCTGACCTCTACCGTGTAAACAACCGCAGGGACTGCCCGAGTACGCGGAAGTCGTACAGGACCTCGCATTTTGTGAGTCGGGTTGTGGGTTGGAAAACTCGGCCCGTGCCCCCCGACACGGAGGAGGTCGATGGTGGGTCGAGTCCATTCGGGTCTACCATTTCAAGGCGCTGCTCCGTTTTCACCTGTGATTTCCTGCCTGTGTTGCTGCTAGTGTTGTGCCCAGCCCCGCATAAATGTAGTGGTCGCCGAAAGCCTTTTTAAGCGCTGTGAACGCTGGCTCTCCGGTGCAGTGCCCGGGGGCGACGTATTCGACCCTGAACCGATCATGCAGAGCAGAGACAGTCCTCTCGATGTCAGCATCGGGCGCTACAACGAGATGAAACCCGCCAGCGATGAAGTGAATGCGCGGATTGATCGCAGTTGCAGATTCAATGATCTTGTCAATGCCGGGATGCGAACAACCAACCACGATGACCATGCCGTCGGGCGTATTGATGGCGAGCGACAGCTCACGCAATTCCAGAGTTCCCGGCTTATCCGACACCAGTGAGATCAGATGGATATCGGGAGCAATCTCGATATTCTTATCGACCAGTTGAAAGTTAGCTCCGGGCCATGCCGATCCAAATCGCATGACTTCCGGCGGCGTGCCGTCGTAGTAGCGCTGTTCCTGAGGGAGAGAGGCGTCCTTGCGATAAAAACTGCTCGGTAAGTCGGCACCGTAGACCCCGAACCCCTCCTTAGGCGCGTAAACCTTCACCGTGGGGTTGACCTTCAATAGGTAGGTCAATCCTCCCATGTGATCGCCGTGTCGGTGCGACATCACAACGAAGTCCAACTTCGTCAAGTCGACGCCCTTCGCTTTCGCGTTCTGCGCAAGAATGTCAGGGTTGTTGCCAGTGTCGAACAGGATCTGTTTTCCGCGATATTCGATGAACGCAGCAAAGCCCCAGTCTTTCTGCATCCCGGATGCCTTACCGAATGCATCATAGAGAACAGTGATTTGCGCATTGCCGGCAGCAGCGCTCGCCATTGGAGCGGCGGATATTGTCGCGGTGCACCCGATGAAAAGTAGAAATACCGCAGAACAGGGAACCGCCCAGTTATCGGATGCCATGTTTTTCCTCCCCGCGTTGGCGTGGTGCCCATTCGTGGTCTTGGGAGCCGAAAGCCAATTACACACTGCGGAATTACGCAGTCAAGCCTACATAGGATGATGAAATCGATGCTTTGGGCCTGCCATATCTGTAGTCGGAGATTCCAAAAATTTTGCTGGGAAGCTGTATCGGCGCAGGTTAGGCCAAACGCAAAGACGCGGGACAGCACCCCCACCCCCACCCCTTTCAAACTCGGACACTACGGATACCCCTGATTCTCGCGACACACGGACACTCAGAATGCGGAGGCGCCGGGATTCGCCTTGGGCGGGACCGTCAAGATCGACGCCGTGACTCATGAGCTTCGGCTACTGTGGGCTCGCTTCCAACAATAAATGCTCTTTGAATTCAGTCTTCAGCTTGGCCGCACCGCCAGAGTCCGCCTGCACCGTGCCCAGATCTTTTCCCTCGACATAATCGGATACGTCATAAGTGCCGGGCTTTAACCCGCGGAGTTCCACCTCACCATTAAACGAAGTTCCCTCCGGCGTGAAAAATGCGTAGTACATCTTTCCGCCTTTCTCGATGGCGTAGGCTTCGGGCACGTCGTATCCGTATACATAGAGAT
>DATNKA010000442.1:0-9850 GCA_035603655.1 Candidatus Acidiferrales bacterium
CCCCGCCTGCTTTCTGGAATCATCGTTTGACATCTATACTCCTAGGTTTTTCGAAATCGTCGCGGCCGGGGCGTCCTGCCGTGTGCCACTCCGTCGTTGGGGGGGAAGGCTTCCACGAAGTCTGGCGGCACCGGCAAGACAGCCTGCGGAATCAACTCACCCGCCAGCATCATATATTGTACATTGTTAGTTGAACGCCGTTCAAGTTATTGGGCCCCTGTATGAATCCTTCACACTCTGGAGTTGACAAGTGCCCAGACAACCAGATCCACAACTCGAGCAGCGCATCCTGGAAGCCGCCAGCCGACTGCGCGCCAGAGGCGGGGAAAAAGCGCTCACCATGCGCGCCGTGGCCAAGGCCGCTGGCACCACCACGCCTACGGTCTACGAACGTTATCGTGACCGGGAAGATATTCTTCGGGCGCTGCGTTTTCAGACTCGCATAGAGCTTTTCGCCACGCTCCGCCGGTCCCGCACCCTGGCGCAAGCCTGCCAGTCCTATCTCGAATTTGCCCTCGAGCATCGTCACGCCTACGAAGTGCTCCATGACAAGTTCGCCGAGCCCCCGTCCCTGCACGAACCGTGGCCATCGTTCAATTTGTTGCGTGAGCGTCTGACAAAGCGCCTGGGAGGCACGCCGCGCCAGCACACTCGGCTCATGCTTTCGCTCTGGTCGCTGATGCATGGCACAGCGATGCTTTTGATCCGCGGAGGGGCCGTAGAGCCGCTACGCACTCAAATGCTGCACGCCTGTCTTGACGCGGTCGAAGTCATCGTCGCGGAAAATGCTCGGTCCCGGGGCAGAATCCGCTCCGGGCCCAAGTGGCCCGCGAGCCTGATTCTAGGAGAGGAAGCCGAAAGCAAGGTGAGCCAAGGCGATGACAACGTCAACGCAAAATCTGCAAGTCGCTCGGCCCGCAAGAAGCCTAAGACAAACCGACCCGGCGCCTTCCGCACTGCTTCCTAACCAAGCAGGTCGCTACTGCGGCTTCGTCGCCGAGGCCTGCGCCTTTAGCCGGTCAATCGCTTTTTGCGCTTGTTCGGACTCTGGTCCGTACGGCAGGATCTTCAAATAGCTCTCATACTCCGCCCGTGCATCGTCCAGCACCCCTAACTTCTCGAGACATATTGCCAGCCGAATGGTTGCCACGGCGTCGTTGTCTTTATAGCGGAGCGCCTCCCGGTAGCGATCTTGCGCCGCTCTGTAATTCCTGCGCTTGAAATAGAAGTCACCGATTTCGATGCTTTTCGCGGCCTTGTGCGGATCCCAAGTGTGAAACTCGGTGATTCCGCTGGCGCCACCCAATCCGGCCGCGGCCTCAGCTACGGCAGCTGAGCTCTTCGGATGCGCTTTGTCATCATCCTCGGGGGGAGTTAAATCGGTCTGCATATCTTTGCTGGAGCTTTCTCCCAATTCCGGCCCCAACTCGTCAGCCCGCACTCGATCTGACCGCGGGGGCATGACATTGGGCGTGGAAGAAGTTGACTCTGGTGACGCGGGATTTTTCGGCGTGTTCTTCTCGGAAGTACTCCCTTGCTGCGCCGACGCCGCGACTGTCAGCGCTAAAACCGCGAACCCGAACGACCGCAGAACCATATTCTGTATTTTAACCTGCGTGTCCCTGTGCGGGAGGCAAAAAAAGCAGGCTGCTCAGGGGGAGGATTGAGCAGCCTGGTTGGCAAAGTCCTCCGGGGAGGAGGAAAAATCATCTGGTTCGCTTTACATCGACGACGGGTTGTTCTGTCCCGTCGTGGGATTTGTCGTCGGCTGGTTTGTATCACCGACCGTATTGGTCATCAATCGGACGTCCACCCTGCGGTTGTCCGCGCGGCCTTGTTTCGTCTTGTTGGTTTCGACTGGCTTGTCCTTGCCCAGCCCGATCACATAAATCTTATGCGCCGGCACGTTGTACTTGGAAGCCAGATATTGGATCACCGAGTTCGCGCGCCGCTGACTCAAGTCATAATTGTATTCGGCCGATCCCACCGAATCCGTGCTGCCTTCCAGCGTAATAATGTAACCTTTGGTGGTCGAGATGCTTCCCGCCATCTGATCGAGGGCGTCTTTCGCCTGCTGCGTAAGATTGTCCCGGTTGAAACCAAACTTCACCGAGGTTTCGGCCACAGGACGATAGTTATCCAGGTTTGCTACGGTGTTGGTAAGGACTCCGACACGGCCATTCGCCGCGTCCGCCACCTGCTGTGCCTGGGCTGCATTCTGGCCAGCCGTCTGAGCTTTTTGTTCAACGTCCGCCGTCTTGGCGTTCACAGCCTGGATCCCAGCCTGGGCGCGGGCGTCCACGTCCTTGATATCTTTGCTATTTTTCGCCGTCATGTCGTCAAGTTCATTTGTCTTGTTGATCAGCGGCGTCGTCTGCTGCTTTACGTAATTCTTACTGGAACAGCCGATGGTCGCTGCCATGCTGGCCGCCAGTAAAATCGTCAACGAAGTGCGGTTCATATTGGAGAAGCTCCTTGATCAGTTGTCTCAGCGCGACCTGGTACTTACGCGCGTACCCTGTGATGCAGACCCCGGGACAGCCGTTGGTCCTTGCCGTTCCCACCCTTAGTTTTGCACGGGGAGTGCCAGTTTCCTCTATTGGCCCAACCCGCTATAAGTATAAACGTTTTCAACAGTTTGCGTGAATCATACGCCAAGCAGCTTGAAGTGCGCGATGCGCTGGCAACGCAAACCCCACATAGGATAGGGAAATTTTATACACTCTATGATCGAGAAAACCCTTGCCTGAGGAAAGGTCACGCCGTCCGCCGCGAATCGCCCCAGCCTGCCGCCGGAATGGCTGCTTCCCTCCGCCTGACCTGCGCTCTCCAGTTGATCGCCACCGAGACCTCCCATCGGCACACCCAATCCTTGCGATCTCGCCTTCAGCCATGACAAAAGATCATGCGAAGACGAATTGTTAAGGTGTGATTCATTAGGCTGCAGCGTAATCTGCCGGGGCTATTGCCTCTTCTTTACTGCTTTTTTACTGCTTTACTGCTTTACTGCTTTACTGCCTATTTCCAAATATCCTTAATTGGCGCGGCATCGCGATCTCCCTCGGCCAGTGGCTCCAGGCCAAAATTGTCTTCGATCGTGCGCAGCACACTGTAATGCGTGTAATGACGGTCCAAGACGTTGGCATCCTGCTGGCTTCCCTCCTTTACCATGTCCCCGAGAAACAGCGTGAATATCCGGTTGTCGGCATTGTGATCGGACTCATCAAACGTCACTATCACCAGCGTGCCCTTGCGCAGCTTCTCGGGGAACGTTTTATCGAGAAACTTGCTCACCCATGCGCCAGCTACTCCAAGGTTCGTGTTGTGGCCGTCGTTATTCATATTTGGTGAGTAGAACGAATAGGCCACCAGGCCCGCTTTCGCATCTCTGACGAAAAAATTATCCTCACCGAGCAGGCTGTTGCCCTTGCCGGAATCAACCCGCACTACCCGGTCGCACCATTTTTCCTGCACCTCCGTGAAGCTGAGAAAGGGCACATGGCGTCGCACATAATCGCCTTTATTGCTATGAGCCACATGCTGGCTGTCGATTCGATATGGGCAATTCCCTTCCGGCAATTCTTCGACATAGTTCTTGAAATCCAGACCGTTGTCGATCAGGCGATCGGCGATGGTTTTGTGAGAAGCATCGTTCGGGAAGTTAACCTGCCGGTCCGCAAGATAGCGTCCGCGTCGATGGACGCCGAAGTCCGTGCCCGCAATCATCGCCAGATAATTTGGATACGACGGATGGAACAACGCATGAAGGTTTGAAAAGCTAGCGCCATGGGTGGCGAGGTCTGCCAGATTCTTATCCTTTATGGCAGCTGCGTAGTCGCCATTCTCAAGCACGATAATCACGACGCGGTCAAAGTGACGGGCGCTCGATTTCGCAGCGGCTTGGGCAGCGTCTTCTTTTTTCTGCGCGGGCGGCTTCGCAGCCTCGGTTTTATTGTCCTGGGCTGGAGCGGTAGCCCGCCCGAGCCCCGTGCAGGTGGCTGCGTAAAACAGTGTGCCCATCGTCGCGCATGCGGCCAAAACTAATGTCCGGGATACTCCCGCCCGGCCGGCGAACATTGGGCTCATCTGAGATTCTTGTAACACTGTCGCATCTGCGCTCATCAAATAGAATACAAAGTTGCCCGATGGATCTGCTCCAGAAAATCCGCACCATTCCCACCGAGCCCGGCGTGTATCTCTACAAGAACGCCGAGGGTGAAGTCATTTACGTGGGCAAGGCCAAGAATCTGCGCAGCCGCGTGGCCAGCTACTTCCACGAAGGCCGCTGGGAAGATTCGAAGACCGGCACGCTGGTGCGTGAGGCCGTCGATGTCGATTATATCGTGGTCCGCAATAACAAAGAGGCGCTGGCGCTGGAAAACAATCTCATCAAGCAGCGCAAGCCGCGCTTCAACATCCTGCTGCGCGACGACAAAACTTACCCTTACGTGAAGCTCACTCTAAGCGAGCGCTGGCCGCGGGTGTACGTCACACGTCGCCTGCGCAAGGACGGCAGCGCCTACTATGGTCCGTACTTCCCGGCCAATCTCGCGTACCGCATCGTCGATCTGATTCACCGAAATTTCCTGATCCCATCATGCAAAGTCGACCTGACCCGCTTTCATCCGCGGCCTTGCCTTCAGTACTACATTAAACGTTGCCTGGGTCCGTGCGTGCAGGATCTGACCACGCCGGAAACCTATCAGGAAGCGGTTCGTGACGTGAAGCTGTTCCTGGAGGGGCGTCCTACGGATCTGGCGCGCTCGCTGCAGCAGCGCATGGAGCAGGCCGCCGTAGCGCAGGAGTATGAACGCGCCGCCCGCTATCGCGACCTGATTTCGACGGTCGAGCAATTGCAGGAGCGGCAGCGCATCGCCGCCGCCGAGGGCGATGATGCCGACGTCTTCGGCTATCACTATGAAAATGGCATGCTTGCCGTAAATCTATTTCACATGCGCGGCGGCCGGGTCGTGGATCGTCGCGAATTTTTCTGGGAAGATTTGCCGGAGATCAATGCGGAGCCAGTGGAGGCGGCTGATCTAGACAGCGATCATGTGCAGACAGCCGCCCCTTCGGCAACGTCAGAGCAGGCTCTCGGCTTTCCGGGCGAGCAAAGCTCGCTGGTGGCCGGCATCTCCACGGAAAGCGAGTTGGGCAGCCAAGCGGCGCTCGGCACCGACAGCCGGGAGCGGGTCTCTCCACATGATCTTTCCCCTGGAGAGTTCTTCTCAGCTCTGCTCAAGCAGCTCTATATCGGCCAGCCCTACGTGCCGCGGAATCTATACGTGCCCGTCGATTTCGAAGACCGATCAACCCTTGAAGACTTACTCTCAGAGCAGGTCGCGGGTTCGGATCCTCGCGCCGCACGAGTTCACATCCTCGTTCCGCAGCGTGGCGACAAGCGCGCCCTCATCGACTTAGCTGGCACCAACGCCAAACAATCCTACGATCAGCGCTTTCGCGTGCTCAAGCCCAATGCCAAGGCCATTCAAGAGGAATTGCAGGAAGTTCTCAGCCTGCCCGAATTACCCAAGCGCATCGAGTGCTTCGACATTTCTCACATCCAGGGCGCGGAGACCGTGGCCTCCATGGTGGTCTGGGAAGATGGCAGGATGAAGAAATCGGATTACCGCAAGTTCATCATCCGCTCGGTTCAGGGTGTCGACGATTTTGCTTCCATGCGCGAGGTAGTCACGCGCCGCTACAAACGCCTTCAGCAGGAAGAAAAGCCGATGCCCAGCCTGGTGCTCATCGATGGCGGCTTGGGGCAACTTCACGCGGCGGCCGAGGCCCTGGAAGCGCTTGAGATCATCAATCAGCCGCTCGCCGCCATTGCGAAACGCGAAGAAATTCTTTACGTCTATGGACAAGAAAAAGACCCCGTCGCGCTCGACCACCACTCCCCGGTACTGCATTTGATTCAACTCATTCGGGACGAAGCCCACCGCTTCGCCGTAACCTTCCATCGCAAGCGCCGCCAGATGCGCGATCGCTCCACCGAACTCCTGGAAATTCCCGGCGTGGGTGAGAGTACAACTCGACGCCTCCTTGAACACTTCGGCAGCCTGCAAGCCGTCCGGCAAGCGGACGCGTCGGCGCTGTCAGCAGTTGTGACCCGCGTACAGGCGGAAGCCATCAGCAATCATTTCCGGAAATAGTGGCATACTTCTTTCCGCCATTTGCTGGATTCACCTCGCGACCTGGCGGTGAAGAGCTTCCCCCTAGTGTGCCGTGTCCGGGCTCGCGTTGCCCATGTCGAGAACAACTTTCCAGCCTCCATCCTTTTGTTTCTTCCAAATGCTGGTGTACTTACCGTGTTCGACAACCGACTTCCCATCTTTCCCGATGGCACTGAACTCGTAAGTACCGTAGGTATAACCCAGATCGCCCGCTGATGAGATGTCGGCTCCCATTGGACTCCAGGTGAGGTGGTTGTTCTTGTCGTCGAGAAATCCCATCGTCTTTGCAATATTCACTTTTCCCGTGATGATCGGCTCTCCATTCGGAACTTCAACGGCATCCTCGGCGTAGTACGACATATATCCTGCCGAGCCATGGTCGGCCGCGGCCTTCATGAATTCGGTTTCCAACTGACGCAGCGTGTCCGCACTCGCTTTCCCCGACGCCGCTGCAGACGGCCGAGCGCCGGGCACCACGACGACACCAACCAGCAATGTGGCAGTGAGAATCAGCAAAAACCATTTCATATATCCTCCCGGAATCGCAGCACATTCTACACTGTGTTTTTCTCTACAGCCCCGCGTGCCCTGCCCTGTGGTTATGTTCTTACCTTTGCTAAACTAGCTCATCCCCGAATGATTCCTGACTGCGCATTGCTGCCAACTTCCACTTTTCTGTCGCTGTCACTATCGCTATGAAACTCCGCCATTGGATCACCGCAATCGTCCTGCTCCTGCTGGTAACTGCGGCCATTGCGGGCATGGTGTGGACCCGGCCACGAACCCAGCCGGTGGAAGCTGACGAAACGGGCAAAGCATCCTCCAAACCCTTTCTGGCAAGGAGTGCCCCGATTGCGCCGCGCGCGCTGGTCGATCAGCTCCCGCTGCAAACAGCCCGCCGGATGGCGAGTCTGGCTGCGACTCCGGAAGAGCAGCTCTTCGCCCATCAGGCCGAAAAGGTTGCCGACCGTGAAGTGGACCTGGCGTTCTTTGATGCTTTGCGCGCTACCGAGGAAAATCCACCCAAGCTCAGCCCTGAGGCTAAGGAGGTCGCGGACCGAAAAAACAAGGCCGAAATAACCCTCAAGGAAGATCAGGAAAACATCGTCCTCTTGACGCGTAAACTTGCGGCCGCCCCTGACTCGCAAAAAGACAACCTGCAGGATCAAATCGAGGTCGCCAAAGCGCAAGCTGATCTTGACCAGGATGAGTTCGACGATGCCTCGGAAGATCTGGAGCAGGTGGGAGGAGACCCGCAATCGAGAATAAAGCGGCTGAAAGCGCAGCATGACGCCAGCGATCACAGCCCCACTGCGCCATCCGCAATAAACCCTTACGAACTCGACTACCAGGCGCACACCATGCTGACGGTTTTTCGAGCCTGGAAAGCGTTGCGGGAGAAAAAGACGCAACTGGAAGAAGCTCGTCAGCAGACGACAGCAAAAGCGGAACGCCTTAGTCAGCGGCATGACGCTCTGGCGGTGCAAGTCGAGAAAGAAAAATTAAATCGCGAAGGCGCCAAGCAGCAAGCCCGAGGCTTCGCTACTGGAGGTAAAGGTGCAAGCCGCGAAGAGTCCAAGGCAGGGGCACAAATAGCGCTCGACTCGCTGAAGCAATACAGCCGCGATCAGAAAAATCTCGCGGACCTGGGCAAGCGCGTTCAGGACGAAAAAGAACTGAGTGACGTTTACGCAAGCTGGATCTTACTGACCGATGCGCGCCGGCAGAGTGCGCTGCACAATCTGCTTGAATGCGTCCTTTGGATACTTCTGGTGTTGTTTGCGGTGTACATGGTGGCTCGCCTGATTGACCGCCTCTTCACCAGCATGAAGGCGGAGAACAAACGCATCGACACGCTACGCGCCATGGCCAAGGTGGCGGCGGAGATCGTGGGCGTAATGGTAATTGCATTTATTGTTTTCGGCATGCCCAGCCAAACGACTGAAATCCTCGGCCTCGCGGGCGCGGGCCTCACCGTTGCCAGCAAAGATGTGATCATGGCGTTCTTCGGGTGGTTTCTGCTGATGGGGCGCAACGGCATTCGCGTGGGCGACTGGGTGGAGATTGAGGGCGTTGGCGGAGAGGTCATCGAGATTGGATTGTTGAAAACGGTTTTACTCGAAACTGGAAACTGGACGGATGCCGGCCATCCCACGGGTCGGCAGGTTTCCTTCGTGAACAGCTTCGCCATCGAAGGTCATTATTTCAACTTCTCCACCTCAGGCCAGTGGATGTGGGACGAATTGCAGCTTACGATTTCGGCGGATCAGGATCCTTATACGGTGATCGACAAATTGCAGCAGCTCGTGGTCAATGATACAGAAGCCAATGCGGCTAAAGCCGAGCAAGAATGGCAGCAGACCACCACCCGCTACCACGTGCAGGGATTTTCAGCGGAGCCCGCCATCAGTGTGCGCCCGACTGGATCTGGAGTCGAGGTGCGTGTGCGTTACATCACGCGGGCTTACGAGCGTCACGAAACCCGCAAGCGGCTTTACGAAGCCGTGGTCGAGTTGATGCACGGGAAGCGCGAGCAGGTAAAGCCGTAGGACGCTTCCCGACTGCTTGGAGTGCGCAGACGATTCAATCCATGCTGAGCGCAGATAGTCCCGGCACGGTTATCGTAACCAGCCTGAACTAGTGAATGCAACATCTTAGAGATGCAGCGTGGGGCGGGAAATGCAAGGAAATGCAGCGATATTTTCTTAGTAGACTTCTTATCGGACCAACCCATTGATGGTGTTTCTTGCTCAGACCGGCCTCGAAACTAATCAACTTCTTCAAACACTGATTTGTACCACTCCCGCATCTGCTCCGGTGAATTAGTGTGCGCGGTCACATCATCCCAGGATACCTTCAACAAACCCATGCCCCTGTGGCCCACCAAGTTTACAGGGTCACCCATTACATCCCTTAACACAAGCCCCACATGCACATCGTCCATGCGAGAACGTGACTTCGTGTGAGCCGCTACTATCCGGCAACAGCGTTGACTAAGCACGTAACCCGCTCCACCTGCGCAGATGCCGGTGTATACGTGGCCCCCATATGCAGGGTGTTTCTCAAGGATTTCATCCAACAGATTTTCAACGTTAACAAACGTGTCATCGTCGCACTTGAAAAGAAAGTCGTACCCTTCGTCAACCGCATACTTGCAGATGAGGCGCGTCTTCGTTGTTAAGCCCTCATAGTTATCAGGGCAATCCAAAAACACCTCATCAATGCCAACCTCACGTGGGAAACCACCATCCGGCTTACCAAAGAAAAACTTCAGTGTGATGTTCTCGAAGGCCGCAACATCCTTCCCCCACGTCTCCCTTACAGCTTGCAGTCTGTTGTTTGAACCAGAGACGTGCAAACCATACACACGTGAACCGTAGTCGAATGCGAAGCAAGACGACACGGCAAAGAGAATCTTTGCTCCGGCCACCACTGACTTACTGCGTTTTAGGTGTCTGTGTTCCTTCCACTGTTGCGGGTTGGCTTTCTTCCATCGCTCAAAGGAAGGCTCATCCCAAAATGCACGATTCGTGCTCACGCGGTCTTCCCCTCTACCGGCTTTGGTTGATGTGATGGGGTTGCAGGGGCACGCAAGGGAAGGCATAAAAGGCAACAGCAAAAGGCGCAGTGAAAAGGGGTCTTCACGCTTCCTCCCCCGCTGCCAACTTTTC